>CALMFQ010000323.1 GCA_937863215.1 uncultured Pseudomonadota bacterium | reverse complement strand
CGTGACCCGTGCCTCGAACGACAGGATGGCGCCGGCCGGGCGCAGATCGAATTCGAACAGTTCGGTACGGCCGCTGGCCTCGGCATCGAGCATCGCGATCTGCAGCCGGTTGGCCACTTCGCGCGGCAGCCATTCGTCGGGCGTCGATTTGAGCACATGCTCCGGCAAATGCTTGTCGAGCGAGGGCTGCTTGCTCTGGAAATCCAGCACCATGCCCAGCCGGTCGAGGCGCACGATGGTGTCCGGCAGAGCATTCAGAATCGCCCGGTTGCGCTGGCCGGACAGACGCAATGCCTCTTCCGCCGCCTTGCGCTCGCTGATGTCGAGAATCGAACCGACTACCGCCGGGCGATTGTTGAAGGTGCTGCGCTGCATCGAAATCAGCGCGAAAAACGGCGTGCCGTCGCGCTTGAGCAGGCAGATTTCGATCGGCGCAACATACTCGTCGGCCTGCAGTGCCGCATCCTGCATATCGGAAAAGGTAAACCGCCACTCCGGCGCAATCAGCCGCGTCGGGTCGTCGAGCGCCAGCAATTGTTCGCGCTCGTAGCCGAAATAACGCGCCAGCGTCGGGTTGGCAAACTGCACCCGTCCGCCCTGCAGCACGTAGATGCCGATATAGCTGGCATCGAGAATCGCACGGTGCTTGTATTCGCTCTCGAACAGCATGCGCTCGGTGCGCTTGCGTTCGGTGATATCGCGCGCGATACCGACAAAATAGCGCCGCCCTTCCAGCTCCACACCGCTGATGGTCAGCTCAAGCGGAAAATGTTCGCCACCGGCGCGCATCGCCACAATCTCGCGCCGCGTGCCGGTTCCACTCACCAGGTCGGACTGCAGCAGCTCCGCCAGCAAGCCGACCTCGCCCTCGCCGAGCGGCGGAAACAGCATCGATACCGGCTTACCGATCACCGCAGCCTGTTTCAGCCCGAATACCCGCTCCGCGGCCGGGTTGAACAAATCGATCGACTGCAGTTCATCCCACAGGATGATCGCATCGCTGGTGTTGTCGAGCACGGTGCGCATGCGCGTTTCGCTGGCACGCAGCGCCAGCTCGGCTTTTTCCCGGTCGTCCAGCGAACGCAGCAACACCTGGTTGCCAAGCGAAACCTGCTCGGTGCGCTCCTGCACCAGCCGGGCAACAAAGCGTGCGCGATGCTGCACGTAATACACGGTGGCAGTGATGAAACCCACCAGTGCCAGCCCGGCAAACAGGTGCAGCCAGGGATAGAAACCGGCGGCCGGCTGATCGGTTTCGCCATGTACCGCCCAGATCTGGTTGGCCACCTTGATACGGCGGCTGTAGACCCACACCGGCTTGCTGGAAAACTGCGCCGCACTATCGGTGGATGGATACAGACGCCGGCCAAAGCTGGAATCGGTCATGTCCAGCAGCGTCAGGCGGATTTCTGCACCGGCCGGATCGGGCGCACGCAGGTAGACGCCATTGACCATCTTGCCGACGTCCAGCAAGGCAAAGCTGAGGCCGGCCACCGGCGCCTCTTCGTCGCGCAAGCCGTGCGAGCGCAGCAGCAGGATCAGCGACGCCTTGCGAGTGCCGAATTCGGAGCGGAACGCCTGACTGACGGTGGTATTGCCGGTACGCCAGGCGGTATTGATGGCATTGCGCAGCGTCGGGTTGGCGGCAAAGTCCACCCCTTCCAGCACCACGCCACGCGGTTTGACGAAATATACCGGGTACAGATACGGGCGCACCGCCACGCTCTGCTTGCCGGTAACCAGGCGCGAGCTGTCGACGATGCGGTAATCGGGCAGATTTTCCTGCGCCTCGGCCTCGAACTCGGCCTGATGCACGCGAGCGACCCTTGCCAGACGGCCCGCGGCAACCATTTCGGGAATATCGTGCGGTAGCTGTTCGCCAAAACGGTCGAACTGGTAGAAAGTCAGGCGCGGATCGGTGGCAAACAAGGCGTGGAATGTCTGCACCAGCTGGCTGGCCTCGGCCAGCGCCTCTTCCAGCAGATTGATCTTGACCACCACCTGCGCTTCGAAACGCTGGCGCAGTTCACGCTCGGCATCGCGCGATTCGACGACGAACAAGGCTCCGACCGCCAGCGTGCCAACAGCTGCGGCTAACCAGGTCGGAAGCAGGCTCGGAATGCGCAAATATACCTCGGGGGAAAATCATGGAACCGGCGCAGCCCGCCCACGGCAGTGGGCAGGCCTGAAACCAGTATAGGAGGGAGTTGGCGCGACGTCAGCCCTGCAGTTCGCCGTGCAGCGAAACGAATTCCTGGGTCAGCTTGTGTTTCGGATCGAGATAGATCATCGGCCGCGACAATTCGTGCGATTCGCGGATTTTCACCGACGACGACAGATACGAACTCAGCACCGGCAGCCCCTCGCCTTTCAGCTCTTCGACCAGCTTGGTCGGCAGCGATGCGCGCGCCTGGAACTGGTTGACGACGATGCCGCCGATCGCCAGCTTCGGGTTGTGGTCCTCGCGGATTTCCTGCACGCTTTGCAGCAGGCTGTACAGCGCCTTGCGCGAAAAATCGTCGCAGTCGAACGGAATCAGGCACGATTCGGCAGCGATCAGCGCCGACAGGGTAAAGAAATTCAGCGCCGGCGGTGTGTCGATGTAGATCAGATCGTATTCCAGATCCTTGAGCGAATCGCGCAGCTTGAATATCTTGTAGCGCGATTCGAGCTTGCTCTGCAGATCGGCCAGCGACGGGTGCGACGGCAGCACATCGAGATTCTCGTAAGGCGACGCGTGGATGAAATCGCTGGCCTTCTTCGCGTACAGGCTGAAGCTCAGCGTCTGTTCGAACAGATCGGCAACGGTGTGCTTCAGATCCGAGCCGGGCAGGCCCATGATGTAATGCGTCGAATTGCCCTGCGGATCGAGATCGACCACCAGCGTCTTCAGCCCCCCGGCAGCGCTGATCGCCGCCAGATTGGCGGTGATCGTCGATTTGCCCACGCCACCTTTCTTGTTGAACACGACTCTGCGCATCTTCATCCCCTTGTCGGTTATCGCCTGCCAGCGATTGCTTGTATTTATATAAAACCAGATGCGCAAATTCTACGCCGCCCCGCACTGCTTGGCGACTGGCCGCATCAGCAAACACTCATGTTTCTTGCCGCAGTGCAAAAGTGCTACCATGCGCGGGCTTTTTCCCTTCTCATCCAGCCAGGACGAAAATTCGATGCAGACAGGCATGTCCAAACAGCCACTTGCAGCATTGACGCTCGGCGCCATCGGCGTGGTTTACGGCGATATCGGCACCAGCCCGCTGTATACGATGAAGGAATGCTTTACCGGGCACTCGATTGCATTGGCGCCGGAAAACATTCTCGGAATCCTGTCGCTGATCTTCTGGTCGATCCTGCTGGTGGTATCGCTCAAATATGTAGTGTTCATCATGCGTGCCGACAATAACGGCGAAGGCGGTATTCTGGCGCTGATGGCACTGGTGCTGCGCACGCTGGAAAAACGCCCGGCAGCGAAATGGAACGTAATGCTGGCGGGGATATTCGGCGCGGCGCTGTTCTACGGCGACGGCATGATCACGCCGGCAATTTCGGTGCTGTCCGCGGTCGAGGGGCTGGAGATCATCACGCCGGTGCTCAAGCCATACGTCATCCCGAGCACCATTATCGTCCTGATCGGCCTGTTTGCCATGCAGCGCTGGGGCACACACAGTGTCGGCAAGCTGTTTGGCCCGATCATGGTGCTGTGGTTCTGCTGCCTTGCGTTTCTGGGCATCACCAATATCATTCGGGCACCCGAAGTGCTGCAGGCGGTCAACCCCGTATTCGGCCTGACATTTGTGCTGCATCACCGCTGGGAGGCGTTCCTGGCGCTGGGTGCGGTAGTACTGGCGCTGACCGGCGCCGAGGCGCTGTATGCCGACATGGGCCATTTCGGCAAACAGCCGATCCGCCTCGCATGGTTCGCTTTTGTCCTGCCGTCGCTGGTGCTCAACTATTTCGGCCAGGGCGCACTGCTGATCCATACTCCCGATGCGATCCAGAACCCGTTCTACCTGCTGGCGCCGAAATGGGCACTGGCACCGATGGTAATCCTGTCCACCGCCGCCACCGTGATCGCGTCGCAGGCAGTGATTTCCGGCGCCTTCTCGCTGACACGCCAGGCGGTACAGCTGGGCTACCTGCCGCGCCTGGCGATCCTGCACACTTCGGAAAAGGAAATCGGCCAGATCTACGTGCCGGCGATCAACTGGATGCTGCTGATCTCGATCATCCTGCTGGTAATCGGTTTCCGCAGCTCAAGCAATCTGGCGGCGGCATACGGCATTGCAGTGACCGCAACCATGGTCATCACCACCGTACTGGCCTACATCGTGGTCAAGAACCTGTGGCGCTGGAACCCGTGGCTCAGCGGTGCGGTATTCGGCGTATTCCTGTTCGTCGACGGCGCATTCTTCAGCGCCAACGCGATGAAGATCATGGAAGGCGGCTGGTTCCCGCTGCTGATCGGCCTGCTGTCGTTCACGCTGCTGACCACCTGGAAGCGCGGCCGGCAGATCCTGTTCGAGCGCCTGTCGGCCGATTCGCTGCCGCTGGAAGGTTTCGTCAAATCGCTGGAGTCCTACCCGCCGACCCGCGTGCAGGGCACCGCAATTTTCATGACCAGCACCAGCGAGGGCGTGCCGCATGCCTTGCTGCACAATCTCAAGCACAACAAGGTGCTGCATGAGCGGGTGGTGTTCCTCAACATCATTACCGAAGACATTCCGTTCGTGCCGGATATCGACCGTATCCAGGTCCGGCCGCTGGGCGCTACCTTCTTCTTCGTCACTGCCTCGTACGGCTTCAAGGAGGCGCCGGACGTGCCGGAAATCCTTGAGGACTGCGGCCGGCAGGGTCTGAAGTTCGACATGATGGACACCTCGTTCTTCCTGTCGCGCGAAACCCTGGTGCCAAGCAAGATGCCGGGAATGGCGCTGTGGCGCGAGAAGATTTTTGCCGTCATGTCGCGCAACGCCATGCGCGCCACCGACTTCTTCCGCATTCCCACCAACCGCGTGGTCGAACTCGGCACGCAGGTGGAAATCTGAGTCTGGCGCCGACGCGCCGCCAGGCGCTGTCGGCACGGACAGCAACGCCCGTTCTGGCCCGCGGCGCCTAACCCGCTGGCATATCCGCAGCCGGCACGGCCTGCTATCATGGGCGGCCGATCAGCTTGTGGATGAGTCTTCCGGTGTCGCTTGGCGTTATCTGTTTTGCCGCATCGGCGCTGGCGCTGTGCCGGCGTCTGCGCGCCAGCGGCCAAGCCTTTGCGCTGCTCAGCCCCGGCGTTGACAGCGCCGAGCTGGCACCGCAGGCGCACGCCACGCTGGCACAGTTGTTCGCCGCCCTGCCCGCTCCCCGCACCATCTGGCTGCTGGAACCGGAACTGCCGCTCGCGCCGGTATTTCCCGGCCTGCTGCAATCGATGAGCGCCGGCGACGTGATTGTCGATGCCGGCTTCTGCAGCGCCACCGAAGCAATGCAACGTGAGCGGCAGGCGCAGCAGCAAGGAGTCGGCTATGTCGATGTCGGTATCGCGCTGAACCAGTGGGGCGCACACTACGGATTTGCCATACTGGCCGGCGGCACAGTGGCGGCACTGCAACAGGCAGCCGACGGGCTCAATGCGCTGGCACCGCTGCCGCAACGCGGCTGGCTGCATTGCGGGCCGGCCGGCTCCGGGCTGTTCATCCGCAGCCTGCAACGCGCAATCGAAAGCGCGGTAATGCACAGCATTTCGCAGGCCCACCAGAATTTCGACCCGCAACAGACGCTGCAGGCCGCCGAGCAACAGCTGGCGCCACTATGGCGCCAGGGCGGCGAGCTGCGGCAGAAGCTGGCGGCGCAGGCGGCCGCTTATCTGTGCCATATCGATCCGGACCGCCCGTTCACTGCGTTTTTCCCGCCACTGGCAGAACACGGAGCACTGCTGCCGCATCCGCCGCCGCACTCCTGGCCAGCGCTGGAACTGGCGCGAATCATCCAGTTTGCATCCAGCAGCAGCCAGCATTTCGAGCAGCAGATCGTCAACCTGCTGCGCAACTATCCGGACGGATTCGGCAGCACTCCCGGCAACGACGCCTGATTTCAATCGCCGGCAGCACCGCCTGCGGCGACCCAGCCGATCCACCGATCGAGTGCGGCAGTGGCATCCGCCGCCTGCGGATGGTTGACCAGCCCGACTACGATCCATTTTCCGTCATCGCGCTGCACATAGCCCGCCACCGCACGCACCCCGTCGAGTGAGCCGGTTTTGATGTGGGCACGGCCAGCGGCGCCGGTAAGACGCTTTTTCATGGTGCCGTCCACCGCGACCAGCGGCAGGCTGCTTTCCAGCTCGGCACCGAGCGGGCTGGCCTGTGCCAGATCCAGCAATGCCGCCAGGCTGGCGGCGCTGATGCGCTCCTTGCGCGACAGGCCGGAGCCGTTTTCCAGCACCAGCTCAGGCATCGCCAGCCGGCGTTGTTGCAGCCACTGGCGCAGCGCCTGCTGCGCCGCCGGCAGCGGATTCTGCCCGGCCGGTGTCGTCGCCAGACCCAGCGTAAGGAACAGCAGGCGTGCCTGGGTGTTGTTGCTGTACTTGTTGATATCGCGGATCACTTCCGCCAACGGCGGCGAACGGTGTTCGAACCACGGCGTTGCTCCGGCCGGCACGGCTCCCTCGCCGATGCGGCCGTTGATTTCGCCGCCCAGCTCGTGCCACAGCTGGCGCAGCAGTGCAGCGGTGTAATCGGTGTGCGTCAGCAGACTCAGGTAATAATCGCGCTCACCGCAGCTGCTGCGGTATTTGCCGGAAAACGTGACCACATGGCCGTTGGCGACGTCCACCTGCAGCCCGTTCTTCCATTCGCCGCACGGCTGCGGATCGGGCTGCAGGCGGTTGACCAGTTGCACTTCCGGCAGCGGCGGATCGGTCAGTATCTCGATGCGCTCGCCAGCCGGCAGCAAATGGAAACGCAGCGTCTTGAAGTTGGCCAGCAGCGGGTCAGGCGCAACGTTGTACGGTTTCAGCGGCGTTGCATCGAATGCCTCGCCATCGACCGGCAGCTGCCACAGCGATTTATCGAGCACGATATTGCCGTCGATGCGCTGGACGCCGCGCAGCCGTAATTCACGCAGCAGCAGCCAGAGCTGTTCCAGCGTCAACTTGGGATCGCCGGCACCGCGCAGCACCAGCGTACCCTTGAACACACCGTCGGCCAGCCCTCCCTGGCGCAGCACGCTGGTAATCCAGCTATACTGCGGGCCGAGCAGTTCCAGCCCGGCGAACGTGGTCAGCAGCTTCATTGTCGATGCCGGATTCATCGGTGCCTCGGCGCGCCACGCCACCGCATTCGCCGTCTGGCCCACCGGCCGCGCCAGCAGCGCCACATGACTGAGCGGCACGCCGGCGTCGGCAAATGCCTGGCGCACTTCGTCCGGCACCGCGCCGACTGGCCGAGCCGTACCGGCCGGGCTATAACACAGGACCGATACGGCCAGCAGCGCTACGGCCAGCTTTCCCGAAACAATTTTCATGCACACCGCCTTCCGATGATCACACACATTCTTTCCCGTACCTGCCGTACCGTGCTCCGACTCAGCCTTGGCCTGCTGCTGGCGCAGCCTGCACTGGCGGACAGCCTGGCGCTATTCTACGGGCAGAACCCGCCGCTGGCCGAATTGCGGGCATTCGATCATGTGGTGCTGGAGCCGGGCCACGTACCGCAAGCGCCGGCGGCAAACGGCGCCACGCACTGGTACGCCTATGTCAGCGTCGGCGAAGTCCATCCGCAGCGCAGCTATCGCTCCCGCATTCCGGCAAACTGGATCATTGGCCGCAATGCCGCCTGGGGCGCGGATATCGTCGATCAGACTCAGCCCGACTGGCCGCGCTTTTTTATCGACGAAGTGGTCACACCGCTGTGGCAGCGCGGTTATCGCGGCCTGTTTCTCGACACGCTCGATTCCTACCAGCTTGCCGCCACGACGGCCGCCGCGCGACAGCAGCAGGAACAAGGGCTGGCACGGCTGATCCAGAGCATCCGCCAGCGCTACCCGGAGCTGCGGCTGATCGCCAACCGCGGTTTCGAAATCCTGCCGCAGGCCGCCGGCCAGATCGACATGGTAGTGGCCGAATCGCTGTATCAGGGCTGGGATGCCGCCAATCAGCGCTATCGCAGCGTAACGCCGGCCGATCAGGCATGGCTGCGCGACCGGCTGAAACAGGTACAGGATCTGTACCACAAGCCGGTAGCGGTGATCGATTATGTCGATCCGGCACAACGCGAGCTGGCGCGCGAAACGGCACGCAAGATCAGCGCCGACGGCTTCATCCCGTGGGTCGGCACACCGGGGCTGGACAGCATCGGCATCGGCAACGTCGAAGTACAGCCGCGCAAGGTAATGGTGTTCTACGACAGCGGCGAAAGCCCGGATCTGATGCGCAGCCTGGTGGCACGCTATCTGGCGATGCCGCTGCAGTATCTGGGGCTGGTGCCGGAATATCACGACTTGCAGCAGCCGGCTCCGGAGATGACGCTGGCCGGGCGCTATGCCGGAATCATCGTGTGGAGCAGGAGCGGCCAGGCCGCACGGCTGGAGAGCTGGCTGCAGCGGCAGATGCGGCAAGGAATCAAAGTCGCGCTGCTGGGTGAGCTTGCCTCCGGCGACAGCCCGGCCAGCCTGCAGGCATGGGGACTGCAAACCGGCGCCGCAGTCGATCGCAACGGGCGTATCGACATACTGCGGCAAAACCCGGCGCTCGGGCTGGAAGCACCGCCGCTGCCACAGGCACGCCTGCTGCAGCCGGTCCGCCTGAGCGCCGCTACCGGCAACGAAGCTTGGCTGACGCTGCAGCAGAACGGCAGCCCGATTGCAGACGCAGTAGCGATTACCGGCTGGGGCGGCTACGCGCTGGCTCCGTTCACGTTGATCGAGCTGCCGAACGAGCGTCAGCGCTGGGTGCTCGACCCGTTCCGCTTTCTGCAGGCGGCGCTGCGGCTGCCGCCGCTGCCGGCGCCGGACGTGACCACCGATAACGGCCGGCGCAGCCTGCTGGTCCATGTCGATGGCGACGGCTTCGCCAGCCGTGCCGAAATCCCCGGCACACCGTTCGCCGGTGAAGCGATGCTGAATCAGGTGTTGCGCAAATACCGCCTGCCGTCGACGATTTCCATCATCGAGGGCGAAACTGCCGGCAACGGCCTGTTTGCACCGCTGTCGCCAATACTGGAGCCGATTGCACGCCGGATTTTCGCCGAGCCGTATGTCGAAATCGCCAGCCATTCGTATTCGCACCCGTTCAAATGGCAGAAGCTCAGCAGCGGCGACGAATCCGGCGAAGGTAACAACCTCGCGATCCGCAATTACCAGTTCAGCCTGGAACGCGAAATCGGCGGCTCGGTCGATTACATCGACCGCAAGCTGGCGCCAGCCGGCAAGCAGACCCGGGTATTCCTCTGGACCGGCGACTGCAACCCCGGCGACGCTGCGCTGCAGCAAACGGCGCAGCGCGGCCTGCTGAACATGAACGGCGGCGAAACCATCATGACGCGCAGCAATCCGACGCTGACCGGCGTCGCGCCGCTGGGCATTCCCAAGGGCGACCAGTTCCAGGTGTTCGCGCCGAACCAGAACGAGAATGTCTACACCAACAACTGGACCGGGCCGTTCTATGGCTTCGAGCGCGTGATCGAAACCTTCGAGCTGACCGACAAACCGCGCCGGCTCAAGCCGATCAACATCTATTACCACACCTACGCGGCAAGCAAGCTGGCGTCGCTCAAGGCGCTGCACAAAGTTTACGACTGGGCACTGGCCCAGGCACCGCATCCGGTGTATGCATCCGACTACATTCAGCGTGTACTCGATTTCAACGCACTGAGCATCGCACGCAGCGACGCCGGCTGGCAGATCCGTGGCGCAGATCGCCTGCGCGAATTGCGCATCGATGCGGCACAGGGCTATCCCGACCTGCGCAACAGCCGCAACGTGATCGGCTACCGGCGCAACGGCAACGACCTGTACATACATCTGGGCCAGGCCGAAGCCTTGCTGGTACTGCAATCCAGCCCGCCGCACGAGCCGTATCTGGTCGATGCCAACGCCAAGCTGCCGGGCTGGCGTTACACTGCCAGCGGCTTTGAAACTGCCATCAAAGGCGAAGTGGCGCTCGAATTCTCGCTGGCAAATACGCAAGATTGCCGGATTCATGCCGATAACACGCTGCTGAAGCCGTTACGGGTCGCCAACGGCATCTCTCATTTCAAACTGGCAAGCAATGCTGTTACCTCGCTCCGAGCTGAATGTAAACGATAAATCGCGGGAACGGCTGTTCCCGTGGTGGTCGATGCTGCTGTTCGGCGCCACGGTCGCAGCCATGCTGCTGCTGTTTTTCCCGCAACGCTGGCTGTTGTCGCAGGTTGGCCAGACCCGCCCCGGCGACCGGGTCAGTGAGCAATATCTGGCAACGCTGCTGGCATCGCAGCCGGACAATGCCGAGCTGCGGCTGGCGCTGGTGCGCCAGTATCTGGCCGGCAACGGCTGGCCGCAGGCGCGCAAAGCGCTGGCGCCACTGTTGCACAGCGCCGATCCGCAACAGCGCGCTACGGCGCAACTGCTGCAGTTCGACAGTATTGCCGGGCAAATGGCGGCAGAGGTCGAAGACACTCCGGCGCGCGCACAACTGTTGCAGCAGCTCTGGCAATTCACCGCCAGCAGCACCCAGACATCGGCACGCCTGACACTGCTCGCCAACGAGGCAGAGCGGCAGAACCGCTACGACATTGCCAGCCGCGTTTACCAGCAGCTGATCGAAGCCAATCCCGACGATGCCCCGCGCTGGCTGGAACAGGCGGCGCAATCGGCGCTGGCGCGAGGTCAGTACCAGGATGCCGCCGCACGCTATTTTCAGGCGCAGCAACTGGCGCACACGCTGCCGCTGCGGCGCCGTTATCTTCTTGCCGGGCTGCGCACGCTGCAGAGCGGCAACCTGCTGCCACAGGCAGTGGCGGCGGCGCGCGAACATGCCGGCACGCTTGCCGACGATCGCGAAACCCAGTTGTTCCTGGTCAAGCTGTGCCGCGCCGCCGGCGACCTGAACGAGGCGGAACGCTATGCGCGCAAGCTGTTGCAGATGAGCCTGCTGTTCGAATTGCAGCAAATGCAGGCGCGCAGCGGCTGGCAGCTGCGCCACGTCAGCGACGCAACCGACGGGCGCGAGCCGCAGGCGCCCTTCGATACGGAAGCCTACCGGCTCGGCTACGAAGTTTTCCTCGGTAACCGCAAGCTGCACGACGCCTATCTGGTAGCGCAACGTGCCGTCGCCTACCTGCCGGCCGACCGCGAGTGGCGCAAGCGCCTGGCACAAGTGGCGGAATGGGATCAGCACCCGGCAGAGGCCTTGCCGCACTGGCTGTGGCTGGCACGCCAATATAACGATCGCGATGCGTGGGAGGCGCTGCTGCGGCTGGCACCGGGCCTGCACGACGATGCCGCACTGTTGCTGGCCTGGCAGCACAAGGCGGAAAGCAGCCATTTGAGCGAGCAGGAATGGCACCTGCTGGCCGATCTGTACGAACGCAGCGCCGCACCGCTGGAAGGCGCGCACTACCTGCTGGAACGCTATCGGGCCCGGCCGCAGCCACAATTGCTGCAATTGGCCGGCGACATGCAACTGCGCGGCGGCGACGACGACGCTGCGCTCGCCAGCTATCGGCAGCTGGCACGCCAGCATGGTCAAAACGCCGAGCTGGCGATGCAGATCGCCACACTGCAATTCAGCCACAACGACCTGCCCGGCGCTTATGCCACACTGCAACAGGCGCCGCAGGCCAACGCACCGGAAGCCTACTGGCGCATGCTGGCACAGCTGGCATGGCAGCTGGAACAACGCACCACCGCGACACACGCCTACATGCAACTGCTGCAGCAGAACCACTACAACCGCTACGACCTGGAACGCCTGATCGACGCACTGCACGACGGCCAGCCGGACAGCGCGGTGGCGCTGGCACTGCGCAGTTTCCGCGAATTCGGCAACACGCGCCATCTGCTGCTGGCACTCGATCTGCAGGTGCGGCAACAGCAATGGCAGCCGGCACGCCAGCTGCTCGACAGCCTCGACAAGGAACAGCGCGCCGCTCTGGCCGACTCGGCCAGCTTCTGGTCGCTCAGCGCGCAAATCCGCTTCCAGACCGGCCAGCGCGACCTGGCGCTCGACCACTCGCGCCAGGCAATCGCCCGCGATCCGGCCAGCGCCGCACTGCGCCAGCAACTACTGTGGCTGCTGATCGACAGCCGCGCGTTCGCCGAACTGCAGCAGCGGCTGGATGCCTGGCGCGCCAATGCAGCCGGCGACAATAGCTACCGCGACGTGTACGCCGCCGGCTATCTGGCGCTGGGCAAGGCACAACAGGCATTGCCGTGGTTCGCGGCGGCACTGCGCGACAAACACCAGGATCCGCTCTGGCTCACCGGTTACGCCGATGCACTGGAACAGGCACTGCAGCCGGATCTGGCGTGGCGCGTGCGACGCCATGTCTGGAACTGGCTGCAGCAACAGCCAGCGGCCGGCAAGCCGGACCAGTTGCTGCGTCAGGCACGGCTGGCGCTGTTGTTTGCGCCGGTGGAGCGCAACGCGGCACTGCTGCGCCAGCTGCTGCGCCAGGATCAGACAGCCGGCGACAGTGCACAGTCCGCCCAGGTCGCCGAGCTGGCGCTGGTATGGGCGCTGTCGACCGAACAGGATGTGCTGGCACGCAGCTGGCTGCTGCAGCGCTACGCCGACGCACAACAGCGGCCGCACTGGGCCGAGTTGTCGCTGGCGCTGCAACAGCGCGATCAGGTGGAGCTGCAGCGCTTGCTGGAGCAGCATCTGCACGAATTGCCGGCCAACGACGCAATCGAGGCGGCACAGCAGACCGGACAACTGGCGCTGGCACAGCAGCTGGCCACCGAACGTCTCGACATGCTCGGCCACGATGACGCCAGCCATGCGCAACTGGTCGAAACCATGCTGCAAAGCGCCAGCCAGATCGATATCGGCAGCACCAGCCAGCGCATCGGCGGGCTCAACCGGCAGACCCGGCAGCTGCAATGGTCGGCACCGCTGGCGGCGAACCTGCACCTGAGCCTGGAGCTGAGCGACAGCCAGCAAGGGCCGCGCACCGGCACACTGTTTCCCGATCTCAGCGCACTCGATCCGGGCCTGTCCGATATTGGCGAACGCCTGCCGCACCACGACCGGCAGGTGCAATTGACACTGACGCGGCGCGATGCCTGGGGCCAGTCCGGCATCGAACTGGCGCGCCGCAACGCCCTGGGCGAATTCACCGCACTGCAGCTGAGCCGCGAGCTGCAGCTGGATCGGCAACTCAGCGTCAACGTTGGCATCGGCATCAATCAGCCGGCCGAGTATAGCGAACGATTACTCGCGTTCGGGGTCAAGGATGGCGTCCAGCTTGGCCTGCGGCTGATGCCGACCCGGCTGGATTATGCCGCCGTGCAATGGCGCCGCGAAACGCTGCGCAGCCAGTCGCGCCACGCACTGGGCAAGGCTGCGCTGCTCAACTGGGAAATCGGCCACCGTCTGCGTACCGAATATCCCGACTGGACCATTCGTCTCAGCGGCTACCACAACCGTTTTCACCCTCTGCCGACAACGCTGGCGGAGATTGCCCCGCAACTGCCGGAGCTTGCCCTGCCGGACGATCAGCAGCGCCTGCTGCTGCCGGAAGACAGCCGCAGCATCGGCGTCAATCTCGGTTTCGGGCAGCAATTCGCCAGCGACTACAGCCGCGCCGCGCGCCTGTTCGGCGATGTCGGCATCAGCCACAGCCCAAGCACGGGCGTTGGCTACAACTGGCTGCTGGGCATTGCCGGCAGCGCACTCGGCAACGACCACCTGAGTCTGTGGGCAGGCCGCAGCTGGGGCGGCACCCAGAATGCCCTCGACTCCGGTGCCCTTGGTATTAAATACAAACTGTTTTATTAGGAGAGAAGCCATGTTCAAACGCTTGACCGGCCTGAGTGCCGCCCTGTTGCTGGCGGCGTGTTCGACCATCCGCACCGGCCCACCGGTCGCGCCGCTCGACAAGAGTGCACAATGGGCGCTGTTGCCGATCGTCAACCAGACCGAAACGCCGCAGGCCGGGCTGCGCGCCGAAGCTCTGGTCGAATCGGGATTGCGCAACGGCGGCATCCTGACGCTGCAGCATTATCCGGTACGCTTGAATCAGGAAACCCTGCTTGAGCCGGCCGAGCGCAAGGCTGCCGACGATGCACGCCAGTGGGCGGCGCAACAGGGCATGCGCTACGCCGTCACCGGTGCAGTGACCGAATGGCGCTACAAGGTCGGAGTCGATGGCGAACCTGCAGTGGGCATGGCACTGCAGGTCATCGATCTCAAATCCGGGCAGGTGGTGTGGAGCGGCAGCGGCGGCAAAACCGGCTTCAGTCGCGAATCGCTGGCCGGCACCGCACAGAAGCTGGTAAATCAACTACTGGCCGGCGCGGGGCTGGAGTGAAACACGAACTGCTGCGCAAGCTGTCCCCGACACCCCGGCCGGCGTGGATCTGGCTGGAAACCATCGGCATCAGTGCGCTGGCGCTCGGTAGTGGTGTGCTGCTGAGCCCGAACGACCCGCTGTTCGTGCATGCCGAATTTCCCTGGACCTGGTTTGCGCCAATCCTGCTGGCGTTGCGCTACGGCGCGCTGCCCGGCGTGGCGGCGGCCGGGCTGATCCTGTGCGCCTGGCTGAGCGGGCTGCAATTCGGCCTGACCACCGAAGCCGCATTTCCCAAGCTGTATTTTCTCGGCGGGCTGCTGGCAACGCTGCTGTGCGGCGAATACGCCGGGCTTTGGCGTGTGCGGGTACGGCGTGTGCAGGAAGTCAACGGCTACATCGACCACCGGCTGGAAGACCTGACGCAACGCCTGTATCTGCAGCGCCTGTCGCACGACCGGCTGGAGCAGAGCCTGATCAACAAGCCGGTGACACTACGCGACGCACTGCAGAAATTGCGCGTATTCATACTGGAGCACGCGCACGCAGACGAGCCCTTGCCGGCGGCGCAGCAATTCCTGTCGTTCCTGGCGCAATTCTGCCAGCTGGAAGTGGCATCGTTACACCTGATGGACGGGCGCAAGACGCCGCGCGCGGCACTGGCGGCCAGCGTCGGCGGCGCATCCGAGCTGCTGCGCGACGATTCGCTGGTGAATTTCGCCCTGGAAAACCAGGTGCTGTCGCACATCCAGCATCTGGAAGGTGACCAGACCGCACTCAGCCGCTACCTGCTGGTAGCGCCGATTCGTACCAGCCTGTCGCAGACGCGCGGCCTGCTGGCGGTGGAGCGCATGCCGTTCTTTGCGCTCAACGAAGAAACGCTGCAAACGCTGACGGTACTGCTGGCCTATTACGCCGACCACCTGATTGCCGCAGAGGCAGCCATTCCGGTACGCGAGATTCTGCCGGATTGCCCGGAACTGTTTGCCGAAGAAGTGCTGAAGCTGGCACGCATCGAGCGCGATACCGGTATTCCCAGCCACATCGTGGCGCTGTCGTTCGGCCGCAGTCCGAAACAGAAAGACGGCTATGCGCTGGTGCAGCGCATGCAGCGCTCGCTCGATCTGGTGTGGGAGCTGGAAGAAGGCGAAGTGAAAATCATGCTGACACTGATGCCGCTGGCCGGGCCGCAGGCGGTGCAAGGCTACCTGAGCCGCATCGAGGCGGCGCTGCAGGATCAGTTCGGTGTCGATTTCGTCGCTGCCCGCATCAAGCCGCATCATTCCAGCGTCGGCGGCGGTCATGCACCGCTGCTGGTGCAGGATATCGTCACCACCGCACGGATCAACCGCTGATGCTCAACGTCAAGCTCGCCTCGCTCGCGGTGGCGCTCGAATCCAGCGCCGTTGCCGCACTGCTGATCGATGCGCCGGCGGCGCAGATCGTGCTCGGCTTTCTGCTGGTGCACGCCGCCGCCAGCGCCTGCCTTGCGCTGTTTGCCTGGAGCATGATGCCACAGCACTACCGGCAGCCGCGCAAATGGGCGCTGCTGTTTCTGTTCAGCTTCAGCTTTTTCATTCCGGTGCTGGGCCTGATCGGCCTGTTCACCGGCATTCTGGTAGCAGCGTATCTGCCGCGCGCCAGCGACGCACAACCGTTCGAAACCGTGCCGATCCCGGAATACGTCAATCTGTCCGG
>CALMFQ010000322.1 GCA_937863215.1 uncultured Pseudomonadota bacterium | reverse complement strand
ATTCGCGCGCCGACAGGATTACCGTCTGCCCGTCGAGCAACGCCTCGTGCCGCGCCGGGTTCAGGTACAGCCGTGCGGTGCGGTAGTAGCTTTCGCGCTGGCCGCCGCTGCGCCGCAGCAGCGCGCGAATCCGCGCCAGCAGCTCGTCCAGATCGAACGGTTTGGCCAGATAATCGTCAGCGCCGGCGTTGAGGCCGAGCACCCGTTCCTCGACGCTGTCGCGCGCGGTCACCACCAGCACCGGAATATTGTTGCGCGTTGCGCGCAGGCCGCGCAGCAGCTCGATGCCGTCACGCCTGGGCAGACCCAGATCGAGCAGCAGCAGGTCGTAACGCCGGCTGTGCAGCGCCGTTTCCGCATCCAGCCCGTTGAGTGCCCAGTGCACGCCAAAGCCCTCGTATTGCAACGCCGTAACGATGCTTTCGCCGATCATCTGATCGTCTTCGACCAGCAACACCAGCATCGCTTCCCTCCCCTGTTCGCGTAGCTTGCTCAAGCCGCCTGCAGCGTGCGGCGGAATACCAGCCGCTGGCCTTCCGATGCCGCCGGCTCGAAACGATAGCCGTCGAGATCGAAATCCCTCAGGCCGTCGGGCTTGTCGATGCGGTTGCGGATCACGAAACGCGCCATCAGGCCGCGCGCACGCTTGGCGTAGAAGCTGACGATCTTGTACGGGCCGGCGCCGCGCCGGTCCTGAAACACACAGTCGATCTGCGGCGCCGCCAGCCTTTTCGGCCGCACCGCCTTGAAATACTCTTCCGATGCCAGATTCAGCAACAACGGCCGCTCGCGCTGCGCCAGCTCGGCGTTGAGCGCATCGGTAATGATATCGCCCCAGAAACCATACAGATCCTTGCCGCGTGGGTTGGCCAGCCGCGTGCCCATTTCCAGCCGGTACGGCTGCATCAGGTCGAGCGGGCGCAGCACGCCATACAAGCCGGACAGAATACGCAAATGGCGCTGCGCGTAATCCAGCTCGCCGGCATTGAAGCTGGCGGCATCCATGCCAGCGTAAACATCGCCCATGAACGCCAGCAGCGCCTGTTTGGCATTAGCCGGATCGAATCCGGGATGCCATTGCTGGTAACGGCCGACATTCAGCACCGCCAGCTGGTCGCTGATGTCCATCAGCGAGCCGATTTCCGCCGGGGTCTTGTGGCGCAGCACGTCGATCAACTGCTGCGAATGATCGAGGAAATCCGGCCGGGTGAATTTTTCGGTAGTCGGCGCGGTGATGTAATCGAGGGTTTTGGCGGGAGAAATGACCAGCAGCATCGGCACGT
>CALMFQ010000321.1 GCA_937863215.1 uncultured Pseudomonadota bacterium | reverse complement strand
AGCGGTGGCGGTGCCACGGCGCCATCTGCTGGCATTGCCGAAATCCGATGCCGCTGCGGCGTCGGCAGCACTGCCGGTAGTCGTGCCCGAGCCGGAGCCGCAGCGTACCTGGCGCCGTGCCGAGCAAGAGGAAATCGACGAATTTCTCAATCCGCAGCCGGCGCCGCGCCCGCGCCAGCTGTCTGGGCGTGAGCTGGCCAGCCGTGCGCTGACAATGGCACGCAGCCTGCCGCCGGCCGATCCCGATCCGGCGGAAATGCAGCAGCAGTTGCAGCAGAACGCCAATCTGGCGCGGGTCGAGCCGTTCAGCCTGGAAATGTATTTCGACGCCTTGTATCGCAAGCTTAATCGCATGGCGCCAATGGCCGGCCGTCCACCCGGCGAGCGCGGCCGGCATGCGGCAGCGGTGCGGGTGATGCTGAAGCCGGACGGCAGCGTGCAGAGTTTCCGTGTGCTGTGGGCAGCGGACCAACAGGCCGAAATCGCCTACGTCAGTCACCTGTTCGAAATCGCCGCCCCATTTGCGCCATTCCCCGTCGATATCCGCAACGCCACCCAGTCGCTGATCCTGCAAATCTGCATCATGCCCGGCTCCGGCAGCGGCGATGCGCTGTTCTCGCCGATGGCGAATGGTCGGACCTGCAACGGCTAGAACAGCCCGGCGGCAATATTGACGCTGAGCGCGAGAATGGTGGTGTTGAACAGAAACGCCTGTACGCAGTGCAAGGTGCCGACGCCACGCATGCGGCGGGTGGTGAAACTGACGTCGGCTGTCTGCGCCGAGGTGCCGATGACACAGGCAAAATAGACAAAATCGGCATAGTGCGGCTGCTCGTTACCGGGAAACTCCAGCCCGCCGTGATGTCCCTGAGCCAGCGCCAGGTAATAGTCGTGCGCGTAATGCAGCGCGAACACCAGCTGGGTGAACAGCCAGCATGCCAGCAGCGTCAGCGTTACCAGCGCGATATGCGCATAGCGTGCCACGCCGTGCAACTCCCTTGCCAGCGTCAGCTCGGCGCCCAGCGCGGCCAGGCCGGCGCCGCTGGCGATCACCACCAGCAACAGGATCAGCCACTGCCCTTCATCCTCGCGCAGCGCCCGCTGCCGCATTTTCTCGTGGCTGGACGCAAACATCATGTGCACCGCCAGCAGCAGATACAGGCAGGCGCCGGCATCCCAGCCGAGGATCAGACGCGTGATCAGATGCGGCAGCCAGCTTGCCGGCAACAGGGCGGCAGTCGCCAGCCCGCATAGCGCAGAGCTGAATAGCCGCGGCCGTGCCGCAATCAGACGCAGCAGCAACGGGTAATGCGGGGTGTAATTGGCCATTGGCGTAAGTTAGCGGTAATGGATGAATACCGGCGCGGCGCCAAGCGCCGGCAGCCTGTCTATGCTGCATTCTAGAAGCAGCCGTCGCCCGCATTTGAACCTTTTGGCCGAAACAGGGAATCAACGCAAAAAACGGATGCGCCCGATGTTGCCACACGCCGATTCATCGCCACCTGGCTGGTGGTGTGGCATCGCGCTGCAAGCTACAACGGCCAATCGAAGGTATCGACCTGGATTTTTGCGATTGCCTATCGCAAGGCGCTATAGATGCGGCCAAGTGAAGTTTGAATTCGCCAAGACAGCTCCTCCCCTTTC
>CALMFQ010000320.1 GCA_937863215.1 uncultured Pseudomonadota bacterium | reverse complement strand
AATTGCCGCAGGTGCCGCCGCCGGCCGCGCTGCGGGCCGAATTGCGCCCTTATCAGCAGCAGGGGCTGAACTGGCTGCAATTCCTGCGCGCCGAGCGGCTCGGCGGCATTCTCGCCGACGATATGGGGCTGGGCAAAACCCTGCAGACGCTGGCGCACCTGCTGGTGGAAAAACAGGCCGGCCGCCTGGATCAACCGGCGCTGATCGTGTTGCCGACCTCGCTGGTCTACAACTGGAGCAGCGAAGCGGCAAAATTCACCCCGGCGCTGCGCGTGCTGGATTTGCACCGAGCGGGGCGCAAGGCGCTGTTCGAGCAGATTGGCGCGCACGACCTGATCCTGACCACCTACCCGCTGATCTGGCGCGACGAAGACGAGTTGCGTAAATACCAATACCACTACCTGATTCTCGACGAAGCGCAAACGGTGAAAAATGCCGCCAGCAAGGCCGCCGCCACGGTGCGCAAGCTGCAGGCGCGCCATCGGCTGTGCCTGACCGGCACGCCGCTGGAAAATCATCTGGGCGAATTGTGGTCGCAGTTCGATTTCCTGCTGCCGGGCTTTCTCGGTGGCAAACAGGATTTCACCCGCCGCTGGCGCACACCGATCGAAAAGGAAGGCGATGCAGCGCGGCGCGAGCTGCTGGCGCGGCGTATCAAGCCGTTCCTGCTGCGGCGGCGCAAGGATGAGGTGGCGACCGAATTGCCGCCGAAAACCGAAATCGTCCGTAGCGTTGAACTCGAAGGCGGCCAGCGCGATCTGTATGAAACCGTGCGCGTGGCGATGCAGCAGCAGGTGCAGCAGATCATTGCCGAGCGGGGGCTGGCCAACAGTCATATCTACCTGCTCGATGCGATGCTGAAACTGCGCCAGGTGTGTTGCGACCCACGGCTGGTGAATCTGCCGCAGGCGCAGCAGGTGGCGGAATCGGCCAAGCTGGAGCTGTTGCTGACGCTGCTGGACGAGTTGCTGGAAGAGGGCCGGCGCGTCTTGCTGTTCTCGCAGTTCACCTCGATGCTCGACCTGATCGCCGCTGCGCTGCAGCAACGGGGCTGCGCCTATGTGACATTGCGTGGCGACACCGCCGACCGCGAAACGCCGGTACGCGAATTCCAGGCCGGCAAGGTGCCGCTGTTCCTGATCAGCCTGAAAGCCGGTGGCGTCGGCCTCAATCTGACCGCGGCCGATACAGTGATCCATTACGACCCGTGGTGGAATCCGGCAGCGGAAAACCAGGCCACCGACCGCGCTTACCGTATCGGTCAGGACAAGCCGGTGTTCGTGTATAAACTGATCGTCAGTGGTAGCATTGAAGAAAAGATTCTTGCTCTGCAGCAAAGGAAAGCCCTGCTGGCCGGCGGTGTTTTGAGTGGCGGCAAGGGCGACAGCGCCGGTTTTTCCGCCAGCGACCTGGCCGCGCTGCTTGAGCCGATCGACTGACTTCAGCGCAGAAACCGACACCATGTTGCAAGCCAAAGCCGTTCTCGACACGCTTTCCAACCTGACCCGCCTGCGCGACCGCGATGCGCTGGAAGTCGGTCTGGCAGCGACCGTGTTTGGCTTGTTGCAGCCACAGTGCCTGCGTTTCTGGCGCGTGATCGAAAATCGCGGCACGCCGGCGTTGGCGCAATGCCTGTCGTTCGACGACGACAGCATGCTGCATGTGCCGCAGGCGCAACTGGATCCGGAATTGCTGCGGCCGATCGACCAGTGGCCGGCAGAGTGGCAGGCGGCCTGCAGCAGCGGCGAATACCGCGTGCTGGCCGCAAACGGCACCAGACACTTATTGCTGCCGTTGCAGGTCGATTTCAGCACTTCGCTGCTGGTGGAAGTCGAAAGCACGGCGGCAGAGCTGGCTGACGATGCGCCGCTGATCGTCACCTTGTTGCAGTTGTATGCCAATCATCTGCGCCTGCTCGATTACGCCGAAAAAGACACGCTGACCGGGCTGCTCAACCGCAAGACGTTCGAAACCCAGTTCAGCAAGCTGCTGATGCTGGAATCGCTCACTGACGAGAAAAACCGCCGCTTCCACCAGCGCCGGCGGCACCAGGATAGCTACCCGTGGATCGGCGTGGTCGATATCGACCATTTCAAGCGCATCAACGACCGCTTTGGCCATCTGTATGGCGACGAAGTCCTGATCCTGATGGCCAATCTGATGCGGCGCGCCATTCGCGCCAACGATTGGCTGTACCGTTTCGGCGGCGAGGAATTCGTCGTGGTGCTGGCACCGGCCACCGCGCAGGCGGCGCAGGAAGTATTCACGCGCCTGCGGCAGTCGATCGAGAGTGCCGAATTCCCGCAGGTGGGCCAGGTCACCGCGAGTATCGGCTACACCTCGGTGCGGCCGCATCTGGATTCGTCCAGCATGCTCGGCGAAGCCGACGAGGCACTGTATTTCGCCAAGGACCGCGGCCGCAACCAGATTTGCGCCTACGCCGATATTGCCGGCTTGCGCGCAGCCGACAGCCGCACCACCTATTTCGATGCCGAATTGTTCTGACCCGCCGCAGTGCCGCAGCGGCTGCGGCGCCTGCTGCATTGCACCGTCGATTACCAGCCCGCTGCCCGGCATGCCGCACGGCAAACCGGCGGGAGTGGCGTGCGTCAATCTGGATGCGGATTTGCGCTGCAAGGTTTTCGGCCGGCCCGAGCGGCCGGATTTCTGCGGCGGGCTGCAGCCATCGCGCGAGATGTGCGGCGATGATCGCTCGCAGGCGCTGCTGTGGCTGACGCAACTGGAGCGGCTCACCCGGCCCTGACGGATGCGGCAATGAAAAAAGCGGGGTTGGCCCCCGCTTGTTTGCTTTCAGCCCACTCGATTACAGGCCGTAGACGATGCCGGTGATGTAGTCGTAGATCGGATACACGGTCGAGCTGGAATTCAGCCAGCCGATCACGTCGAAGTGATCGTAGTTGTCGTAGTAGCCGAGATGATTCCAGGTGCCTTTGACCGAGCTGCCGTTGTAGCTGCGCATCGGCTGGCCGGACGGTGCCTTCATGCTCACGTAGTTGACCACGCCGTCGTTGGGGAACCAGCTGCTGTCAACCAGCACCCGGCTCGGGTCGGTCTGGGTGTACGAACCCATGCCGCGTTGCAGGATCGACGGCACTACCCATTCGCCGGCAGTGTTCTTGAGGAAGAAGATCATGTCGGTGCGCGCATACTGGTAGCTGCTGAGCTGGATCGGTGCGATCAGGCGGTCGGTATCGTTACAGCAGAAGCTGCCTTGCTCGGTGGCATGGTTGGCAATCGAGTAGTAGTAGACATTGGGCGAAGTCTTGACCCAGCCGTTCAGCTCTTTTGCGCCGTCCGGACCCAGATCCCACTGCGCCGAATCGTGGTTTTCCAGCTTCCAGAACGCTGCACCCTTGGTGCGGTTGATGAAGTCGCCGATGCTTTCCGCCGGGCCTTGTGCCAGACCGTATTGTTCCAGTTTGAAGTTGTACACCGGGTTGCCGCTGCCGCCGAGACCTGCCACTTGAATCAGATCGCCGGCCAGTTCCGAGACTTTCGGCACGAAATCGACAATCACGTCGCGCAGCGTGGTGCCGTTGTGTGGCGTGGAAATGGTGGTGGCGCTTTTCACCCAGCCGGTCTTGCCGCCGGTGTACAGCGCGCCGCCGCCCTCATTGCCATAAGGCGAGCCGTTTTCCATCAGCTGGATCATGGTGCGAATGGTCTGGCCGCCCTGGCTGTGCGATACCAGGTGGATCGGGTGTGCGGCATCCCATTGCGGGTACAGCGCCAGCGGGTAGTGGTTCGGATTGTTGTTCGGGTCGGCGGCCCAGCATTTGCCGGCCGGTTTCTGAATCTTGCCGTACACGGCGAATTTTGCGGTGCGCGCTGCACCGTAGTCGGCACAGCCACCCTTGATCTGATAGAACAACTCTACCGCACGGTCCCAGTTGGAGCTGACCGGGCCCACCGCTGCGGTGTAAACCTGATGGCTGCCGTTGGTGGTGCGCATGTGCGCTTCGACATCGTTGAAACCACCCCAGTATTTGAAGCCGGTGCCTTGCAGCTCGTTCGGGCCGAAGCCGAGAAAGCCGTGTACCAGTACCACCGGCAGATTGTTGGCCGCCAGCGCTTCGCTGTTGGCCATCAATGCCGTAACAGCCAGCGCTGCGCCGGCCCAGAATTTCCTGCTGATCTGCAATGTGAATTTCATGTGTTGTTCTCCTCTGATGCTGCGCTGTTTTTGTGCCTGATGGCATCGTTGCTCACTGTGGCAACACACACCTGTCTTGAGAGTGCAGGTTCGTTTGCGCACAAAATGGCTTCGTTTCGCGGCTTGGCCCGGCGTTGCCGAGCATTTTTTAGAATTATTGTTCTAAATTAGAACAATTGCTCGGTGTATGCAATATGAATTTCGCCTACCCAATGCAGTTACGCCACAGATATCTGTTTTTGCGCTTGTATGGCGCGCCGGTAGCGGGGTTGTCGTTTGCCCAGCGAATTGTGGAAAACTCTTGCTGGCAGTGGATTTTGCTGCAAATTCCGGCTGGGCCCGGCTGCGGTGAGCGGTGCGGTCGGGATGGGTAATGTATTTCCCCGAATGTAATTTTTCGCAAAA
>CALMFQ010000319.1 GCA_937863215.1 uncultured Pseudomonadota bacterium | reverse complement strand
TGCAAGACCTCAATGCCGCTATCGCCATGCAGCTGCGGCCGTACGTAGTTCATCGCCAGCGACCGTTCGGCAAAACACGCCAGCACATCCAGCTGCGCTACCTGCAACGCCAGTTGCTGCAGCAGCGCCACGTGCGGCTGCAACTGCTCCAGCAGTTCCTCGTACAGGCGTTTTTCCAGCGCCAGCGCACGCTCCTGCGCCGATAGCGCCTTATCCTCGAACTGCTTCAGTTCCGGCGTGATGTAGCGCTCGGCGTTTTTCAGCGTCTGCCGGCGGCGGTAATCGTCCGGCACATTGTCGGCCTGGGCACGGCTGACTTCGATATAGAAGCCGTGCACCTTGTTGAATTCGACCTTGAGCGTGGTGATGCCGGTACGGGCTTTCTCGCGCGCTTCCAGATCGGCGAGGAACTGGCCGCAATCGGTCTGGATGGCACGCAGTTCGTCCAGTTCGGGACAAAAGCCGCTGGCGATCACTCCACCTTCGCGCAACACTACCGACGGCTCCGGCTGGATTGCCTGCTGCAGCAAGCTCTGAGCGGCACATGGGGTCGCCAGCAAACTCTGCAATTGCTGCAGCAACTTCGGCAGCTCGCCAGTCAGCAAGAGCACTGCCTGCGGCAACTGCAACAAGGTATCGCGCAGGCCGGACAAATCGCGCGGCCGGGCGCTGTGCAATGCGATGCGGGCATTGATGCGCTCGATATCCGCCACCCGCCGCAATACCGCACGCAGGTCGTCCAGCACCGGCAGGTTGCGCAGGGCTTCAACTGCATCCAGCCGCGCCTCGATGGTGGTCCTATCACGCAATGGGTGATGCAGCCAGAAACGCAATAGCCGCGTGCCCATGCTGGTGGAGCAGGTGTCCAGCGTCGACAACAGGGTCGGCGCCGGCTCGTTGCGAATGGTCTCGGTCAGCTCCAGATTGCGGCGCGTCGCCGCATCCAGTGTCAGATACTGGTCGGCCGCTTCGCGGATCAGCCCGGCGACGTGCGGCAGAGTGCTACCCTGGGTTTGCCGGGCATAGTCGAACAGCGCACCGGCGGCGCCCAGCGCCACCGTCAGATCGTCGCAGCCGAAACCGGCCAGATCGTGGGTACCGAAATGCCCTGTCAGCGCGCGGCGCGCACTGTCGCCGTCGAACTGCCATAGGTGCAGCTTGCGGCACGGCACGGGCAAATTATCCAGCACCGGCAGCGAGACATCGTCCGGCAGCAGGATTTCCGCCGGGCGAATGCGATCCAGCTCCGACAGCAATTGTTCCGCCTGCGTCTCCAGCACACGGAACGCACCGGACGACAGCGACAACCAGGCCAAGCCCAATTTACCGCGATGCAGATTCAGCGCCAACAGCAGGTTATCGCGCCGCTCGTCGAGCAATGCGGCATCGGTCAGGGTGCCGGGCGTGACCACCCGCACCACCTTGCGCTCCACCGGGCCCTTGCTGGTGGCCGGATCGCCGATCTGCTCGCAGATTGCCACCGATTGGCCAAGCTTCACCAACCGCGCCAGATACCCTTCGGCTGAATGATGCGGCACGCCAGCCATGCGGATCGGCTGGCCGCCCGAGCTGCCACGCGTAGTCAGCGTGATGTCGAGCAGCCTGGAGGCTTTTTCGGCATCGTCGTAGAACAGCTCGTAGAAATCGCCCATGCGGTAGAACAACAGCTTGTCCGGGTGATCGGCTTTGAGACGCAAATATTGTTGCATCATCGGCGAATGGGTAGCGGTGGTCATGATGGAAGCTGTAGAGAAGTAAAAACGGCAAGGAATATCCTTGCCGTGGCATTGCAACAGAAACCGGGCTTAACGTTTCATCGAATCGGTCAGATGCGGTGCCAGCACTTGCAGAATCTGCGCGAAAATCTTCGGCGAACCGGCCACCACATTGCCGCTATCCAAATAGTTCTCGTTACCGGCAACATCGGATACCAAACCGCCCGCCTCCTGCACCAGCAACACGCC
>CALMFQ010000318.1 GCA_937863215.1 uncultured Pseudomonadota bacterium | reverse complement strand
GCTGCGGGTGGCGTGGCCTTGACAGTGGCGCCCGGCGGCTTGGTTGCCGATCTGGCCGGCGCGGGTCTGGTGGCCGCTTTGCCTGGCTGCGGCGGGGCTGGCTGCGCCGGTTGCTCAGCCGGTTTGGCGGCCTCCGGCAAGCCGGTGTTTACCGGGCGGCGGCGTGGATTGGTGCGGTTACGACTGGTCATTGCGCGATCCTGCGGTAGAAAATAACGATATAAACTGTTTATACTAATTTACTCCAGCCTGCAAGCGCCCTTCAATGCCGGCCGGCGCCACGACTGGCGCGGCACGATGCTTGGCATGCGCGGCGCAGCAACCCCATTTTTCGACGGATTGTGAAACATGTACCGGATACTGGTCGCCAACCCCAAGGGCGGCAGCGGCAAATCGACACTGGCTACACATCTCGCCGCGTGGTTCGCATGGCAGGAACAAAGCGCGATGCTCGGCGACATCGACCGCCAGCAATCCAGCCGCCACTGGCTGGAGCTGCGCCCGGCGCAGTTGCCGCAGATCGGCAGCTGGGACATCGGCGACGACAAAATCGCGCGCCCGCCCAAAGGCACCCGGGTCGCGGTACTCGACACCCCTGCCGGGCTGCATGGCAAGACACTGAAACACGCACTGGGCGCGGTTGACAAGGTAGTGGTGCCGCTGGTGCCGTCGGCATTCGACATGTGGGCCAGCGGCGAGTTTTTCCAGCAGCTGGCGGAAATGAAAGCGGTGCGGCGCGACGAAGTGGCGGTCTGCGTGGTCGGCATGCGCGTCAACGCCCGCACCCAGATCGCCGCGCAACTGGAAGCCTTCCTGCAGCCTTACGATGTGCCGCTGGTGACGCAGCTGCGCGAAACCCAGCTGTATGTGCAGACCATCCAGCGCGGCATGACCATTTTCGATCTGCCGCTGAGCCGCACCGAACGCGATCGCGAGCAGTGGCAGCCGCTGCTCGACTGGCTGCGCCAGCCCAAGGTGCAATAAACAAAAATGGCGCGATGCATATCGCGCCATTTTTTTGCCACAGGCAGCGGTTACGCCCGGCGACGCCCCGCCCAGACAAACAGACCGATCCCCGCCAGCACCATCGGCAGGCTCAGCCATTGCCCCATCGACAGATTGGCCGCCAGCAGGCCAAGGAAGCTGTCCGGTTCGCGGGCGAATTCGGCAATGAAGCGGAATGCGCCGTAGCCGATCAGGAACAGCGCCGACACCTGCCCGGTCGGGCGCGGCTTGCGCGAGAACAGCCAGAGGATGACGAACAGCGCCACGCCTTCGAGCGCGATCTGGTACAGCTGCGAAGCATGCCGTGGCAAGGCGCGATGCAATTCGTAGAACGACTGCCATTGCGGATGCGCGGCGACATAGCCGGCATCTTCCACCCGCGCCTGCGGGAACAGCATCGCCCACCAGGCATCGGCACTGGTAACGCGCCCCCACAGCTCGCCGTTGATGAAGTTGCCGACCCGGCCGAACGCCAGCCCCAGCGGCACCAGCGGCGCGACGAAATCGGCAATCTGGAAGAAAGTCTTGCCTTCGCGCCGGCCGAAATACCACATTGCCAGCATCACGCCGATGAAGCCGCCGTGAAACGACATGCCGCCCTCCCACACCTTGAGGATCGACAGCGGGTTGGCCAGATAATCGCCGAATTTGTAGAACAGCACATAGCCCAGCCGGCCGCCGAGAATCACCCCCAGCACACCGTAGAACAGGAAATCGTCGAGCTGCGGCGAAGTCAGCACCGGCGCGGGGTTGCGCTTGATGCGGCCGTGTCCGAGCAGCAGGAACAGCGCGAATGCCAGCAGGTACATCAGGCCGTACCAGCGGATCGCCAGCGGCCCGAGCGACAGCGCTACCGGGTTGAATTGCGGATGAATCA
>CALMFQ010000317.1 GCA_937863215.1 uncultured Pseudomonadota bacterium | reverse complement strand
CAAAGAAATAGGCGGACCGGCTCCCGCTACTCCGGCTTGATCAGACAACGGCATCTGCGGATGCCGTTGTTTTTTGTGCCATGGCCGAATGAGGCTGCCGGCACGACAGCTATTACCAGTGACACCCATACGGGTATACAATCAACCCCATATGGAAGCCACAGCGGAAAATCATCATGGCCAGCAATGCGCTCCAATACCATCTGAACGAAGCACCGGCAGTCTACGAAACGCCGCATTTCCTGATGCTGGTACGCGATAACCGGCACAGCAATCCGCTCGACCGCATTGGCGCGGTACGGCAGGGATTTGCGGTGGAAATCATCGACGACATGAGCACGGCGCTGGGTCTGTCCAAGGCACGCACGCTGGAAATCATCGATCTGGCGCCGACCACCGAGGCGCGCCTGCGCAAGAAGCAGCAACCGCTGGATCAGGCCACCTCGGAAAAAATCGACCGCATCGCCGAATTCGTGGCACTGGCGGACGACGTGCTCGGCAGTCGTGAAAGTGGCATCAAATGGCTGCTGACGCCAAACCTGGCGCTGGCCAATGCCACACCGATGTCGCTGCTGGATGTTGCGGTCGGCGCCGAACAGGTGCGCCGCATCCTCAACGCAATCAGCTACGGCGGTGCATTCTGAATGCAGGCGTGGCGCATTGCCGATGCCCGTTACTGGGACGACCGCGTCGGCACCGGCGCGATCCTCTGCGGCGGGCGCTGGAACAATGCCGGCAGCGCCGCGCTGTATCTGTCGCTGAGCGCTGCTACCTGCGCACTGGAAGTATTCGCCCACGTAGCCAATTGCGATGCGCAGAAACGCATACTGGCGCGTTTCTGTCTGCCGGACGACCCATCTCTGTACTGGCGCCCGGCAATCGGCGAGTTGCCGCAGGACTGGGATCAGCTACCCTACTCCGGCGCAAGCATGGACTTCGGCAGCCGCTGGTTGGCCAGCCGCAGCCAGCTGGGGTTGATTGTGCCGTCGGTATTGATGCCGGAAACCGACAATCTGCTGCTGAACCCCAATCACCCGGCGATGGCCGGAGTCAGCATTGAGCGAGTACGCGATTTTTCCTTCGACCCGCGTTTCTGGAAAAACTGATCGTCTCTCACCCGTATCGGCCGTACTATTCCGGTAACCGGTACTGACGCAGAATGCGCCGATAGGTGCCATCGCGTACCAGCCCATCCATTGCTTCCTGCCAGGCGGCACTGTCGGCCTCGGTGAAGTCGCGCGAGCCGGCCAGCCAGATATCGCCGGCATCCAGTGTCATTCCCACCAGCAGCTCATCGGGCCGGAATCCGTGTGCCTGCAGCGTGCGGATGCCGATCATTTCGCCGCCGTAAACCGCATCGACCATATTGCGCCTGAGCATGCGCGCCATGTCGGCCACGCTGTTGACCTCAACCACATTGCGGAAGTTACGCAGCTGCAACTGGCGCAGATTGGGTGAACTGCGCAACAGCACAATGCGCTTCTGGCGCAGGACGTCGAGTGAATTTACGTCGAAATCGGGGTTACTGCGGGTAATGAAGACGAAATTCTGCCGGTACAGCTTCACCAGCCAGCGATACTGGGTCTCGCGCTCCGGGGTGCGCGTCAGCGGCAGAATTGCGGTACGGGGCTGGTACTGCGCCATGGCCACCGCACGCGCCCATGGGTAAAAGCGGATTTGGGCGGGGTGGCCGAGACGTAGCGACAGCTCCTGCGCAATCAACCCCAGCGCGCCGGGCGATTCGGTGGAGTCCTCGACGGTAAACGGCGACAGATTGCCGCTGACCAGCTGAAACGGCGCAATGTTGCCCGCCATGCATGGCGGCGCGGCAAACAGGGCACAACACAAGACATATCTGCGCAATAAACAGGTAATAGCCATGATAGCCCCGCAGGCAGCTCGGTAATTCCGATTATAGTCAAGTGGCGACAGCGGCTGCAGGCAAAGCGCCAACCGAGCCTGGCATCAGGCCAGGCTCTGCTGCTCGCCAAAACGCGCGGCGATGGCACGGAATTGGGGCTGGACTTGCAGGAATGCATCGACAACGGCCGGATCGAAATGGCTGCCGCGCCCTTCGACGATGATTGCCGTTGCCGTTTCGTGGCTCATCGGCGGTTTGTATGGCCGCCGGCTGATCAATGCATCGTACACGTCCGCCAGCGCCATGATGCGCGCCGGCAGAGGAATGGCTTCACCCATCAGGCCTTGCGGATAGCCGGAGCCATCCCATTTTTCCTGATGCGAATAGGCAATGTCCTTGGCGTATTTGAGGAAATCCACCTTTACTCCCAATTGCTGCTCGGCGCGCTCGAGCGCATCGCGCCCCAGCGTGGTGTGGGTTTTCATGATCTCGAATTCCGCCGCACTCAGCCTGCCGGGCTTGAGCAGGATATGGTCGGGAATGCCGACCTTGCCGATATCGTGCAGCGGCGCCGATTTGAACAACATCTGCACATCGTAGTCGGAAAGCCGGCCGGCGCAGGCCGGGCTGGTTTGCAATTGCTGCGCCAGCGCCTGCACGTAATACTGGGTGCGGCGGATATGGTTGCCGGTTTCGTTGTCGCGGATTTCCGCCAGCGCAGCCAGCGCCACTACCGTCGCATCCTGGGTCGCGAGAATCTCGCGCGTGCGCAGTTCAATCTGGCGTTCGAGAAAGCTGCCCTTGTCGCGCAGGAAATCCGCGCTGGCCTTGAGTGCCAGCTGCGTCTTGATGCGCGCGCGCACGATGGCCGGATTGATCGGTTTGGTAATGTAATCGACCGCCCCCAGACCGAGGCCAAATTCCTCGTCCTGCTCATCGGCCTTGGCGGTGACGAAAATCACCGGGATTTCGCGGGTTTTTACATCCGCCTGCAGGCGGCGGCAGACTTCGTAGCCGTCCATTTCCGGCATCATGATGTCGAGCAGGATGATATCCGGTGGCGTATCGGCAAAGGCCAGCACCAAGCCGCGCTCGCCTTTGCTGGCGCCTTTCACCTTGTAGCTGTCTTTCAGCACATCGTTGATCAGCGTCAGGTTGTCGGGGTTGTCGTCAATCGCCAGAACGACCGGCTTGTGCGGCTGAATCATGCGTCGCCCCCGCTGCGCCCCTGCTGCTGCCGGCGTGCCTGCAGCAGCAGGCTCAGCGTCAGGTCGAAATCGAAATTGCCCATGGCTTTTTCCATCTGTGCGGCATCGGCCGGAAAAGCGGCGCGGATCAGCCCGATCCGGTCGCGGAACAGGTTGCCGGCTTCCAGATCGCTCTCTTCCAGCAGCGGGATCAGCCGTTGCAACAGCGACTCGACCGCTGCATCGCTGACGTTCGGCTGCGCCACAGGCTCTTCCGGCAGCCTGGCCTGCAATTGTGCCAGCAGCGTTTGCGCCTCGCTGGCCAGCTGCTGCAGCAACGATTCGATACGCTGATCCGGTGCATGCAGCTTCAACGCGGCCTCCAGTGCGGCTGCGGCAGACTGCAGCCGCAACGCGCCGATATTGCCGGCGGCGCCATTGCTGCTGTGCGCCAGCAAGATCGCCAGATCCTGATCGCCGGCCTGCCAGGCCGCATGGATTTGCGCCGCAGCATCCTGCTGATTGAGTGTGAATTTGCGCAGCAGGCCGATATAGCTGGACAGATGCCCGGCCACCCGGCGCAGGCCGGACTCGGCATCCAGCCCGGCAATATCCTGCAGCATCGGCGGCAGTGCGACATTGCTGCGTCCATTGCCCGGCACCGGCTGCGCAGCGGCAGGACTGGTCCATTTCACCAACTTCGTCCACAGCAGCGTCGGGTCGATCGGCTTGGCCAGATGATCGTTCATGCCTGCGGCCAGGCACAGTTCGCGATCTTCCTCCATGGCATTGGCGGTCATGGCGATGATCGGCATCCGATATCCCAGCCGGCGGATTTCGCGCGTGGCGTCGAGCCCGCCCATCTCCGGCATCTGCATATCCATCAGCAACAGGTCGTATGTGTGCTGCCGTATCTTGTCCAGCGCGATCCTGCCGTTGGCGGCGATATCGACCAGCACATCCCCTTCCTTGAGCAATTCCTCGCCGACAATCTGGTTGAATTCATCGTCCTCCACCAGCAAGACACGTTTGCCGCACATACCATGCGGTAGCGGCTCCGGTACCCCGTCATCGGCGCCGCACCGGGCCGGCACACCCAGCAGGTGCAGCGCAGTATCGTACAGCTGCGACAGGCTCAGCGGCTTGAGCAGGATGGCATCCAGCTCCGGGTGATCCGCCAGCCGCCAGTCGCTGGCATGCGAATGAGCGGTTACCAGCACCAGCCGGGGCGGCGTAGCGCCAGCCTGCATGCGGATCGCACGCGCAACATCGAAGCCGTTCATCTGCGGCATCTGCCAGTCGATGAATGCGATCTGGTACGGCTGGCCGTCGTCTTGCGCCGCTTTGAATGCCTGCAGTGCACTGTTGCCGCAATCCGCACAGCTGACCTGCATGCCAAGCGATTGCAGCATGGTATCGAGCAGCGCCAGCGAGGTATGGTTGTCATCGACCGCCAGCGCCCTGCACCCCTGCAGCTGCAGCGGCAATGTCCGCTGCGACGGGTGCGCCTGGGCGCCTTGCAGGCGCGCGGTAAACCAGAAAGTACTGCCTTCGCCCGGCACGCTCTCCACCCCTGCTTCTCCGCCAAGCAATTGGGCCAGGCGCTGCGAAATCGCCAGCCCCAGCCCGGTGCCGCCATATTTGCGGGTAGTCGAGCCATCCGCCTGTTCAAAGCTGCGGAACAGCTTCTTTTGCTGTTCCGCTGTAATGCCGATGCCGCTGTCGCGCACCGAAAAATACAGCACCACGCTGTCAGTGCCGGATTCCATCAGCTTCACGCCGACGACGATCTCGCCGTGCTCGGTAAACTTGAGTGCATTGCCGACATAGTTGAGCAGAATCTGGCCAATCCGCAGCGGATCGCCAATCAGGCCGGCCGGGATCCGGTCGTCCACGTCGAACAACAGCTCCAGGCCCTTTTCCTCGGCCCGGTCGGCCAGCTGGCCGGCGATATTGGCCATGACCTGATCCAGGTCGAACAGGGTGTGTTCGACGGTCATCTTGCCCGCCTCGATTTTGGAAAAATCGAGAATGTCGTTGATGATGCCAAGCAGATGCTGCGACGAGCTGCGCACCTTGGTCAGATAATCCTGCTGCTTGTCGTTCAGCGGTGTTTTCTGCAACAGGTGGGCCATGCCGATAATCGCATTCATCGGCGTGCGGATTTCGTGGCTCATGTTGGCGAGGAAATTGCTTTTTGCCACATTGGCTGCCTGCGCCTCGCGGTTGGCGGCTTCCAGCTCGGCGGTGCGTACCCGCACCAGATCCTCCAGGTGTTCGCGGTATTGCACCAGCTCGCGCTGCACAGCGTGGCGCTCGCTGATGTCCTGCACCGAACCGAGGAGGAAATCGCCCTGGCGGCCGACACAACGCAACTCTGCCCAGAAGCGCCGGCCCGAGCGGGCAATGGCCTCCAGTTCCAGCGTAACCGGCTCCCCGGTTTTCCAGCTGTGCTTTACCAGCCGGACCAACTGCTCGCGATACTGCGGCGCACAATACTCAACCATCTGCCCGGCACTACCCGGCGACTGATCGAGCGGCATGTCCAGCAGGTGATACAGCTCATCGGTCCAGCTGACCCGGTTGTTGTCCAGATACATCTTCCAGCCGCCCAGGCGGGCCACTTTCTGGCTGTCGCGCAGGAACTGCAGCGTTTCCTTGCGCTCGCGCTCGGCGATCCGGTCGGCAGTCAGATCCACACATACCGAAACAAAGTAGTCTTTGCCATGCAGGCTGATCACCTGATTGCTGACGTGCGTTTCGATCAGCCGGCCGTCCTTGCAGCGGTGCAGGGTATCGAAGGTGTTCACCGTACGGCTTGACAGCAACTGGCCGGTAAACTGGTGCAGCTGCTCCGCGCTAAGCTCTGCCTGGATATCCACCACAGTGAGCCGGGCAAACTCCTCGCGGCTGTAGCCCAGCGTTGCCGCCGCCGCGTCGTTGAATTCGACGAACTGCAGGGTCTCTGCGTCGAACAGCATGATGCTGTCCGGTGCCTGGCGGAAAATGGCCGAAAGGATTTCTTCCCGTTCCTGCAACTGCATCTGCGCCCGTTTGCGCGTGGTCACATCGCGCGCCATGCCGGTAAGGCCGACAACCGGGCCGTCGTGCGTCTCGCGCAACGGCGCAATGATGGTGTCGAACCAGAGTTCCTGGGTAGGGCTGATCGCCACGCTCTGCTCGTAACTCAGCAGCACTCCCGATTGCAGTACCTGCAGGTCGGCATCGCGGAACTGCCTTGCCAGCTCCGGCGGCTGCAGATCGGCATCGGTCTTGCCCAATACATCCACCTCGCCGAAGCCGAACAGCTCCAGCGTAGTGCGGTTGACCGCCAGATAGCGGCCGTCCGTATCTTTCAGCCAGATCGGGTACGGAATGTTGTCGAGTACGGCTTTCTGCAGCTTGCGTTCGTGCCGCAGCGCCTCTTCCAGTCGGTAGCGTTCGGTAATGTCGCGGGCGATACCGAGCACACCGAGCAAGGAGCCGGTTTGATCGAACATCGGCGTCTTGATGGTTTCCATCAGGCGCTGCTGCTGTTCACCGGCAAATGTCAGCCATTCATCGTTGACTGTCGGCCTGCCGGCAGCTACCGCCTGCAGATCCTTGTTGCGGTAGCTCGCTGCCGCCTCGGCATCGACATAATCGCCATCCACCGTACCGATCACCTGCTGCGGCGTGCGGCCGAGCATGCATGCATAGGCGGCGTTGCAGGTCACGTAAACGCCATCCGGGTCTTTCAGCCAGACCAGATCGGGAATCGTATCGGTAAGCGTTTCCAGCAGAGCCCGCTGCCGTTCGCTCTGGCGTAGCAGTGCATCGTGCGCCGCATGGCTTTCCGCTGGCAGACAGGTCTGATGTTGCCGTACATGCTGGCAGAAATAGACGCTGCGGCTCAGGTTATCCAGCACCGGACGCAGTTGCTCCAGCGTCGGCAGCTCACACTGCGGCCCGCTTGCGGCGCACAGCAGGATGCTGCATGCCGCATCCACCGGTAGCAGCAGAAAATGGCGATAACGCTGCGACGCGCCCGGCAGCTCGACGGCCTCGCGTTGCGCCACCACTCCGGGCGTCAGGCCCGGCGGCAACGGCAGCGGCGCGCCGCAATGCGCCGCCAGCCCTGCATCGCCGACGCTGCGAGCAAGCGTCGGGACGGCTCCATCCGTATCCGGCTGCAGGCATACCAGCCCCATGTCGAAGCCGCTATGTGCCAACAGGCGCTGCAGCACATTGTCCAGCAGTGTATCCAGATCGCTGGCACTGCCTGCGGCGAGGCTCAGGTCATACAATACGGCGCTCAGTTCTGTGGCATTCATGCTCATGCAGAGGTAGCTCCGGGCACCGCAGCATCGGCCTGCCGGGTGCTGTTCGGGGTTGATGTCATGATTTTGCCTCCAGTGCACGCTGGCCGTAGCCGGCCTTGTGCCCCAGTTCGGCATCGGTGTCGGCGTACTGGCTGGCAATTGCGCGGAATTCGTCCTGCAACACCAGAAAAGCATCCACCACGTCCGGATCGAAGTGCTTGCCCCGCCCCGCGACAATGACCTGCACCGCCTGCTCGTGCGGCATACCCTGCTTGTAGACACGCCGGCTGATCAGCGCATCGTACACATCCGCCAGCGCCATCAGGCGTGCGGAAACCGGAATGGCGTCGCCGGCCAGATGCAATGGATAACCGCTACCGTCCCATTTTTCCTGATGCGACAATGCAATTTCCTTGGCGGTTTCGAGAAACTCGATATGGGTGCCGAGCATGTTTTCGGCATGCTGGATCGCCTCGAAACCGAGCGTGGTATGGGTCTGCATGATTTCGAACTCCTCCGCGCTGAGTTTGCCGGGCTTGAGCAGGATATGATCGGGAATGCCGACCTTGCCGATATCGTGCAACGGCGCCGACCGGTACAGCATGCGGATGTTGTATTCGGTAAGAAAGCCGCAAAAACGCGGATGCGGCTGCAGATGCTGTGCCAATGCGCGGACATAGAGCTGGGTGCGGCGCAGGTGATTGCCGGTATCGACATCGCGGATTTCGGCCAGCGATGCCAGCGCCAGAATCGCCACCTCCTGGATGGTGCGGATTTCCCGGGTACGCAGCTCCACTTCCTGCTCCAGAAAATCGTTATGATCGCGCAGAAAATCGGCCGCCGCCTTGAGGCTGAGCTGGGTTTTCACCCGTGCCAGCAAAATCGGCGCGCTGATCGGCTTGGTAATGTAGTCCACAGCCCCCAGCCCCAGGCCGAATTCCTCGTCCGCCGCATCGGTGCGGGCGGTGAGGAAGATCACCGGGATCGCGGCGGTCGCCGCGTTGATCTTGAGCCGGCGACAGACTTCGTAGCCGTCCATTCCCGGCATCATGATATCGAGCAGGATCAGATCGGGCAGGCTCGCCGATTCGACGACACGCAACGCCCTTTCGCCACTATTGGCGACCTTGACGCGATACATGTCTTTCAGCAGACCGCTGATCAGGGTCAGATTGTCCGGCGCATCGTCAACCACGAGAATCGTCGGCTGGTGCGCATCGTTTGCTGTATCGTCCATAAACTGTATCCCTCAGCCTCCCGGCGGCCCGCTGCATGCCGCCTGCAACAAAGCGCGTGCGGTTTCGAAATCATACTGGCCGACGGCGCGCCGGATCGCCGCAAAGCCGGCAGGAAACGCCACTGCCAGCAAGCCTGCGTGCCGGGTCAGCAGATCGCCGGCAGAGGCGTCGCCGTCGCCAAGCAGCACCAGCAGCTCGTCGCATACCTGCTGCAGCTGCGCCACATCGAGCGGCACACTGGCGCATGCCGGCTCGGGCGGCAACGCCTGCTGCAGCGCCAGCAATACCTGCGTCAACGGCCCCTGCAAGCGGGCCAGCAGCTCCGCGATGGCGTTTCCGGATTCGCGCTGGCGCAACGCATGCTCCAGCAGCGCAGCGGCCTGCTGGACACCGAGCGCGCCGATATTGCCGGCAACGCTTTTCAGTGTATGCGCCAGTCGTTCGGCACCGGCAACATCGCCGGCCTGCAGTGCAACGCGGATATGTGCCAGCACATCGCGCTGGCCGGCAAGGAATTTGCGCAGTAGCGACAGA
>CALMFQ010000316.1 GCA_937863215.1 uncultured Pseudomonadota bacterium | reverse complement strand
GCTTGGCGAGAATATCCCACGGCTCGCCGGCAAACGGCACCGCCGCGGCAACGAACTTGCTGCCGTCGATTACCGAACCGCCGCCAACCGCAAGCAGATAATCGACCTTTTCGGCCCGCGCCAGCGCCACGGCGCCCATCAGGGTTTCGTAGCCGGGGTTCGGCTCGATACCGCCAAACTCCAGCACCCGCCGGCCAGCCAGCGCGCTTGTCACCTGCGCGTAAACACCGTTGTGCTTGATGCTGCCGCCGCCATACAACATCAATACCGTCGCGCCAGTCGGCACCTGCTTGCCGAGTTGCGCAATCTGGCCTGCGCCGAAAATGATGCGGGTCGGATTGCAGTAGCTGAAATTCAACATGGAAAGCCTCACCGGGTAAGGGAAACGGCTAACTTAACCCGAACCCGAGCCGGCACACAACCGCACGCGGTGCGACGGCGACGGCCGAACTCAGCCGGCATTGGCAATAGCAACCTCAGACAGGCGATCGGCAACGGCGGCAATACCAGTCAGCGGCCCGGGCCGGATCGGGCGCACCTGCTGCCGGCACTTGTTCAGCCGGGCATTGGCCTGCAGCAGCAACATTGCCAGGTGCAGATCGCAGCGGACAATCTGATTGCTCTCGATCAGCGCAATGCTGGACTGGAGCAATTGCTGCAGCGCACCGTCCCACTGCGGGGCGGGCCAGTTTTCCAGCAACTGCCCCGCCAGCGCTGCCTGCACCCGTTCCAGCTGTGCCGGTTCGCAGCGCTCGATCAGCCCTCCGATCGCCCGGTAGACATCGGAACCGGCGAGATGAGGGTCCAGGTGCAGCAGCTTCTGGACGGTGATGTCCAGCGGTTTTGCGAGCGGTTTCATGGCGCAATCCTTTCGCGCTCTATATTTGGCAGAGTCCTGTCCCATTGGCTGGGCAGGCATCCTGGCAGGACCGGCGATTTTTTTGTTACCTTTGTTACCGTATATCCTGCCTATGCATCCAAGTCGTTTGCAACAAGCAGTACTTACACCAACGGCCCGAATATCTGCCCGGTTGACGAGGCAGATGCAAACTTGTCCAGCCTGCTACAGGTGGCAAACTTACATCCCGATATTCACTGATACGCAGCAACCGTTCATCTGGATTATCGGCACCGGCAACGCAAAGCTTGAAGCCAATCTGCACGCGTCAAACAAGCAAATCGGCACTTCCGCGCCGCCAGTGTTCGGCAGCACTGGCAGGCACCAAAGAATTAATCCGAATCCGATCTAGCCCGCCCTGCCGCGACAGGATAAAATTCAAGGTTTTCAGCGCCATTGGCCGACTGCTTCCGATACGCCCATGCAGGTATTCCGCACTCCCTTCCGCCCGAACCCGACCGGCTGCGCCGTAACCATCGGTAATTTCGACGGCGTGCATCGTGGGCATCAGGCCATGCTGCAGAAGCTGGTTGCCAAGGCTCATGCGTTGAAACTGCCGGCGGCAGTGATGACGTTCGAGCCGCATCCACGCGAGGTTTTTACCCCGGATGCCGCGCCGGCGCGCCTGACCAGCCTGCGCGAAAAGCTGGAACGGCTGGCCGGGCACGGTGTGGATCAGGTCTGGATTTGCCACTTCAACCGCGACTTTGCCGCGCTGGGTGCCGATGCCTTTGTCAGCGATATCCTGTGTCACCAGCTCGGTGCGCGCTACGTACTGATTGGCGACGATTTCCAGTTCGGCGCCAAACGTGCCGGCAATCTGGCCACACTGCAGGCGGCCGCGGCAGCGCATGGATTCGAAGTCGAGGCAATGCACAGCGTCTGTGTCGATGAGCTGCGCGCATCCAGCACAGCGGTGCGCGAAGCCTTGGCCAGCGGCGATCTGGAGCTGGCGCAAAGCTTGCTGGGTCGGCCGTATTCGATCAGCGGCCGGGTGCTGCATGGCGACAAGATCGGCCGCACCTTGGGCTTTCCCACTGCCAATATCCAGGTGAAACACAACAAGCCGCCGCTGCTGGGTGTGTGCGTGGTCGAGGTGCATGGGCTGGCCTGTGGCCCGCGCCAGGGAGTGGCCAGCCTCGGCGTACGGCCGACCATCAACAACAAGGGCAAGCTGTCGCTGGAAGTGAATATTTTCGATTTCCAGCAGGAAATCTACGGCGAGCATCTGCGCATCGATTTCCTGCACAAGCTGCGCGACGAAGAAAAATACACCGATCTGGAAACCCTGACCGAAGCCATCGCCCGCGATGTTGCCGACGCCCATGAATTTTTTGCGACCCGTACCGGGCGCCTGTCGAAATAAATAGAGAAGCAAATGGCTGACCACAAGAACACTCTCAACCTGCCGGACACCGGCTTTCCGATGCGCGGCGATCTGGCCAAGCGCGAACCGGGCATGCTTGCCCAGTGGCAGCAACGCAAGCTGTATCAGCAGATTCGCGCCAAGGCAGCCGGCCGGCCGAAATTCATCCTGCACGATGGCCCGCCCTACGCCAACGGCGATATCCACATCGGCCATGCGGTGAACAAGATTCTCAAGGACATCATTATCAAGTCGAAGACGCTGGCGGGCTTCGATGCCCCTTACGTGCCGGGCTGGGATTGCCACGGCCTGCCGATTGAGCACCAGATCGAAAAGCTGCACGGCAAACACATCGAACCGAACAAGTTCCGCCAGCTGTGCCGCGAATACGCCGAAGGCCAGATCGAACGGCAGAAGGCCGACTTCGTGCGCCTGGGCGTGCTGGGTGATTGGGACCGTCCGTACAAGACCATGGATTTCAAGACCGAGGCCAATATTGTGCGCACCCTCGGCGCGATCCATAACAACGGTTACCTGTTCCGCGGCGCCAAGCCGGTTTACTGGTGTCTGGACTGCGGTTCGTCGTTGGCCGAAGCCGAGGTGGAATACCAGGACAAGAACTCGCCAGCTATCGATGTTGGCTTCAAGGTGTTGGACAACGCCGCGCTGGGCAAGGCATTTGGCGTGGATGTGGGCGACAAGGCGGCTCACGCGGTGATCTGGACCACCCCCCTGTGGACACTGCCGGCCAACGAAGCGGTGTGTGTGCATCCGGAATTCACCTACGACCTGCTGGATACGCCGAAAGGCCTGCTGATTCTGGTGCACGACCTGGCCGAATTCGCGATTCAGCGTTATGGCTTTGACGGCGCCACATTGCTGGGCCAGGCTCAGGGCGCGGCATTGGAAAAACTGGCGCTGCAGCATCCGTTCTACGATAAGCAGGTGCCGCTGATCTGCGGCCTGCATGTGACCGTCGAAAGCGGTACCGGCCTGGTGCACACCGCACCGGCACACGGCCTGGAAGATTATCAGGTTGGCCTGCATTACCAGTTGCCGGTGAACAACCCGGTTGGCGCGGATGGCAAATTCCTGCCAAACACGCCGCAGTTTGCCGGCGAGCTGGTGTGGGATGCCAACAAGAGCGTGCTGGAAACGCTGGAAGCCAATGGCGCACTGCTGTGCCAGAAACGCCTGCAACACAGCTACCCGCATTGCTGGCGCCACAAGACACCACTGATTTTCCGCGCCACCAGCCAGTGGTTCATCGGCATGGAAAAAGCTGGCAATCAAAGCCAGACGCTGCGTCAGCAGGCGCAAAAAGCGGTAGACGACACCCAGTTCTTCCCGGCCTGGGGCCGTGCACGGCTGGAGGCGATGATCAACAACCGCCCGGACTGGTGTGTATCGCGCCAGCGCTTCTGGGGCGTGCCGATGACCTTGTTCGAACACAAGGAAACCGGCGAGCTGCACCCGCGTACCGGCGAACTGATCGAACAGGTTGCCAAGCACATCGAACAAGGCGGCATCGAAGCCTGGTTTGCACTGGAGGCCAAAGACCTGCTGGGCGACGAAGCGGATCAATACCGCAAGCTGAACGACACCATGGACGTGTGGTTCGATTCGGGTGCCACCCACTATGCAGTGGTCAAACAACGCGAAGAATTCAAGCGCCTCGACAACGACGATTACCCTGCCGACCTGTATCTGGAAGGCTCGGACCAGCATCGCGGCTGGTTCCAGTCGTCGCTGCTGACCGGCTGCGCCACCTTCGGCCATGCGCCGTACAAGCAGCTGCTGACGCACGGTTTCGTGGTCGATGGCAAGGGCATGAAAATGTCCAAGTCCAAGGGCAATGTGGTCGCACCGCAGAAGGTCAACGACAGCCTCGGTGCCGACATTCTGCGCCTGTGGGTTGCATCGACCGACTACTCCGGCGACCTGGCAATTTCCGACGAAATTCTCAAGCGTGTGACCGAAGCCTATCGCCGTATCCGCAACACGCTGCGCTTCCTGCTGGCCAATCTGTCGGATTTCGACGCCAACACCCAATTGCTGCCGGTTGAGCAACTGCTGGAAATCGACCGCTATGCACTGGTACAAGCCAAAGCCTTGCAGGCTCGCGTGGCCGAAGTGGCCGGTGGTAACGGCGAAGCGCTGTATCAGCGTTATGCCTTCCACCATGCAGTGCAGGAGCTGACTGCCTATTGTTCGGAAGAGCTGGGCGCGTTCTATCTGGATATCCTCAAGGATCGCCTCTACACCACCGGTGTAAATTCTGTGGCACGGCGCTCGGCACAAACCGCGCTGCATCACATCACCCACAGTCTGGTGCAACTGCTGGCGCCGATCCTGTCGTTTACCGCCGAAGAGGCATTCGGCTGGCTTACCGGCAATCAGGAAGACAGCGTGTTGCTGCATACCTGGCACACTCTGCCGGACATCGCCGACGCGGAAGCACTGCAGCAACGCTGGAACGGCTTGCGCGAGGTGCGGTCGAATGTACAGAAACGCATCGAGGAAGTGCGGGTATCCGGCGCAATCGGCTCGTCGCTGCAGGCGGAAGTCGCCATCACCGCACCGGCGGATGTTGCCGCCGTGCTGCAGTCGCTGGGCGACGATCTGCGCTTTGTGCTGATCACCTCGGCTGCGTCGGTCAACGTCGGCGATAGCCTGGAGATCGACGTTACGCCTAGCGGCCAGGAAAAATGCGAGCGCTGCTGGCATTATCGCGCCGATGTCGGCAGCCATGCCGACCATCCGGGCGTGTGCGGTCGTTGTGTCAGCAATCTGTATGGCGAAGGTGAGTCGCGGCATCATGCTTAAACCGAGTTTCAACAACTGGCTGCTGTTGTCGATCGTGGTGATCGTGCTCGACCAGATCAGCAAACTGGTCATCGACAACAGCCTGCAATACGGGCAGGTAATCCCGGTGATGCCGTCGTTCAATATCGTGCTGGCGTACAACAAGGGTGCGGCTTTCAGCCTGCTGGCACAGGCCGGCGGCTGGCAGCGGCTGTTTTTCAGCCTGATTGCGGTAGCGGCATCGGCAGCAATCATCTGGGTATTGCGCAAACACCATCAGAACAAACTGATGGCACTGTCGCTGAGCCTTATCCTTGGCGGTGCGCTGGGCAATCTGATTGACCGCATTGTTTACGGCCACGTGGTCGATTTCATCCAGGTGTATTACAGCAGCTATTTCTGGCCGGCATTCAATGTCGCCGACAGCGCAATCACAGTGGGTGCGGTGCTGATGGTGCTGGACAGCATGAAAAAGCACCCGGAATCCTCCCCCGCCAGCTGACAGGAAACCATGATGCAAGTAATGCTCGCCAATCCCCGTGGCTTCTGTGCCGGCGTCGATCGCGCGATTGCCATCGTCGAACGCGCGCTGCAACAGTTCGGCGCGCCGATTTACGTACGCCATGAAGTGGTGCACAACAAGTTCGTGGTTGAAGACCTGAAACAGAAAGGCGCGATTTTCATCGAGGATCTCGACGAAGTTCCCGCCGGCAGCACGCTGATTTTCAGCGCCCACGGCGTATCGCAAGCGGTAAGGCTGGAAGCCGGACAACGCGGACTGAAGGTTTTCGACGCCACCTGCCCGCTGGTGACCAAGGTGCATGTCGAAGTGCGCAAAATGCGCGACGCCGGTTTCGAAATCGTCATGATCGGCCATAAGGGCCACCCGGAAGTCGAAGGCACCATGGGCCAGGCTGATGGCGGCGGCATGTATCTGGTGGAAACGCTGGAAGACGTGGCGCGGCTGGAGGTCAAAGCCAACGACAAGCTGGCATACGTTACCCAGACCACCCTGTCGGTAGACGACGCAGCTGCGGTGGTGAATGCACTGAAGCAGAAATTCCCGGCGATTGTCGGCCCGAAGAAGGACGATATCTGCTACGCGACACAAAACCGCCAGGATGCAGTGAAAAAACTGTCGGCTGCAGCCGAGGTAGTGATTGTCGTCGGTTCGCCCAACAGCTCCAATTCCAACCGCCTGCGCGAAGTGGCGGAAAACCTCGGCCGCCAGGCCTATATGGTGGACAACGCCGACCAGCTGCAGCAGCAATGGTTTGCCGGCGCCGGACAAGTCGGCGTCACCGCCGGCGCCTCGGCACCGGATGTGCTGGTACGTCAGGTCATCGCCCGCATCCAGTCGTTTGGCGCAGAAACGGTGCAGGAATTGCGGGGCGTGGAAGAGAACGTGGTGTTTTCCTTACCCAAAGGTCTGACCGGCAACACGAGCCAGACGTGAACGCCTCACGCCTTGAAATACACCATCTGGCTACTGCTGGCCAGCAACACTCCGCCTTCGCTCCACAGCTCGGCCCGCTGGTCGAAATAATTCCGGTTGAAGCACTGAGCGCGCGCCCTGGCGAGTAATGGACGGCTGCCATTGGCAGCCAGGGTGGCGGCATCGGCATGGAAATGGGTCGTCATTGCAACCGTTCCTGCCGGGCACATCTGCTGCTGGCGAACAAAAATACGCGGGAAGAATACGTCGCTCAATGCCAGCAGCGACAGAAAATCCACCGGCCGTTCCGGTGCATCGCGCACCCACAGCAGGCTCTCCGAATCCGGCCCCGGCTGCCCTGACAAGGTCAGCGCGCCGTGGACAAACCTGAATTGGTAACGCTTGATCCAGGCCGGGCCGGCGGACGCGGCCCACACCTCGAGTTCGTCCGCTTGCGCTACTGCGGGACAATCCAGCTCCGTCGCCGCCCAGCTCTGCTGGCGTGTGGCCAGTATCGCGCTGGCACTGGCGGCGACCAGTCCGGCCTGCTCCAGTTCCAGCAACCAGTGCTGATTGGAGCGATTGGCACGCACCAGTCGCACCTGCAGTTCAAACGGCTCATATGTCAGCGGGCCGGCAAAATTGACGGTCATCGCGACCGGGTCGCCCTGGCGCGCCGGATGGGACAACACGCCATTCAGCATCGCGGCGGCAATCACGCCACCGAAAGGGCCGACCATATTCGCGTAAGCCGGGGTAATCCGGCCGCCATA
>CALMFQ010000315.1 GCA_937863215.1 uncultured Pseudomonadota bacterium | reverse complement strand
TCTCTAATTGGTGGCCTGTTTTATAACTCCATTTGGCCTGTTGTTGAGCGAATATTTTCTGATGAATATCATCAATTGGAGTAATAACTCGGTGTCAGAAATAGCCACGCAACGCGACCAAACAACAGGACCAACCAGCGGAGCACATCATGTGGCGCAAATGGTTATGCGCAATCGGCTGCTGCAGCGGCATGGCAGTGAACGCCGCACCGCTGTGCGCCGCCAGCAGCGGCACGCAGCAGATGCCGCTGATCGAGCTGTTCACCTCGGAAGGCTGCAGCAGTTGCCCGCCGGCCGATGCCTGGCTGGCGCGCCAGGACAGCAGCAAGGCAATCCTGCTGGCGTGGCATGTGGATTACTGGAATGACCTTGGCTGGCCCGACCCGCTCAGCCAGCCGGCGTTTAGCGAGCGGCAGAAACAGCAGGCCGGGCGTTTCGCCGCCGAGGTGTATACGCCGCAATTCATGCTCAACGGCGAACCAGTGGCGCCAGGGGCCAAGCCAGTCGTTCCACCGGCCGGCACCGCATTCAAGCTGCAGGCGCAACTCACGCCGAGCGCCGGCGGCTGGCTCCTGCACTTGACAGGCACAGCGGATCGAACGGCGCCGCTCATCTACCGCGCCGTGCTGGTCGGCGCCAGTGAAACGCACGCAGTAAGCGCCGGTGAGAATGCCGGGCGCAGGCTGCGACACACCCATCCGGTACTGGGCTACTGGCCGCTCCCCAACCCGATTGACGGCTACTTCATTGCCCGCCCACCCAACCGCCGGCCGGTGCAACTGGTGGTGTGGGCAGAACGGCAGCAGCGCATCGTGCAGGCAGTGAGCGTCGCGCTGGCCGGCTGCGCAAGCCGGTGAGCCGGCACGGCCGTGCATACCGCGTGCCGGCGTTGCGCAGATCGGCAGCCACGGCAAGCGCGACCGGATTACAATAGGCAGAGCACGCAGCCGCAGCGGACGGCTTGAATTCGGCCGGCTGTGGCCACATTTACCTTGGCTGCCGCGCACTCGCGCCTTGCAACTTTACCGATCTCAAGGATGCAAACATGGTTCCACGCCTTACCACCGCGCTGACCGGCCCGATTCTCGATCTGGAGCAACGCATTCTCGAGGCCATGCCACGCATCGAGCACTGGTTCCGTACCCAGTGGCTGGAGCACGCACCGCCGGTGTATGGCTCGGTCGATCTGCGCAACGCCGGCTTCAAGCTGGCACCGGTGGACATGAATCTGTTTCCCGGCGGCTTCAACAACCTGAATCCGGATTTTCACCCGCTGTGTGTGCATGCCACGCAGGCGGCGCTGGAGAAATCCTGCCCGGATGCACGCAATCTGCTGCTGATTCCGGAAAATCACACACGCAACCAGTTCTATCTGCAGAATGTCGCCGCGCTGCGCTACATCCTGCAACAGGCCGGGCTGAACGTACGTCTCGGCAGCCTGGCGCCGGAAATCACCGAACCCACCGCCATCGCCCTGCCGGATGGCCGCGAACTGCTGCTGGAGCCGCTGCAGCGCAACGGCAACCGCGTCGGTGTTGCCGGCTTCGACCCGTGCATCGTGCTGCTCAACAACGATCTGTCGGCCGGCATTCCGCCGCAGCTAGAGGGCATTGAGCAGATACTGCAGCCGCCGCTGCACGCCGGCTGGTCGACACGCAAGAAAACCAATCACTTTGCCGCCTACGATCAGGTAGCGGCCGAATTTGCCGACCTGCTCGGTATCGATCCGTGGCTGATCAACCCGTATTTCGAACGCTGCGACCGGATCAACTTCCAGGAGCGTCTCGGCGAAGAAAGCCTGGCGGAAAAGGTGGATTCGCTGCTGACGCGCATCCGCGCCAAGTACAAGGAATACAGTATCGACGCGCAGCCGTATGTGATCGTCAAGGCCAACTCCGGCACCTACGGCATGGGCGTGATGAGCGTCAAGGATGCCAGCGAGGTGATCGGGCTCAACCGGCGCCAACGCAACAAGATGGCGGTGATCAAGGAAGGCCAGGAAGTACACGAAGTCATCGTGCAGGAAGGCGTGCATACCTTCGAAAGCCTGCACGACGCAGTGGCCGAGCCGGTGGTGTACATGATCGACCGCTACGTAGTCGGCGGCTTCTACCGCGTACATACCGGCCGCGGCCCGGACGAGAACCTGAATGCGCCGGGAATGCATTTCGAGCCGCTGGCGTTCGACACCCCGTGTTCGCTGCCCGATTGCGGCGCCGAACCCGATTGCCCGCCGAACCGCTTCTACGCCTACGGCGTGGTGGCGCGGCTGGCGCTGCTGGCGGCCTCGCTGGAAATCGAGCAGACCGCGCCGCAGGAAGCGGCTTACGCCTGAGTGCCGTCAATGAATCTAGCCACCATCCTCGATCCGCTCGACAGCCTGAAAATCTACAAGGATTCCACCTTCGCCATGATGCGTGAGGCGGCCAGGCGTGGCCACACGCTGACGGTGCTGGAACAGCACGAAATCTTTGTGCGCGACGGCGTGGTGCAGGCCAGCAACCGCGAGCTGCAGCTGACCGGCGAAACGCCACACTGGTACAAGCTCGGCGCCACGCGCAGCACACCGCTGCGCGAATTCGACGCGGTACTGATGCGCAAAGACCCGCCGTTCGACATGGAATACCTGTACGCGACCCACCTGCTGCAAGCCGCCGAACGCCAAGGAGCCAAGGTCTACAACAAACCGCAGGCATTGCGCGATTTCAACGAAAAGCTGGCGATCCTGCAGTTCAGCGAATTCACCGCGCCGACACTGGTAACACGCGAGCCGCAACAGGTACGCGAATTCGCCGCCGAGCACGGCGACGTGATCCTCAAACCGCTCGACGGCATGGGCGGCATGGGCATTTTCCGCCTGACGCCGAGCGACCCGAATCTGGGCAGCATTCTCGAAACCCAGATGCAGGGCGGCGCGCGAACCATGATGGTGCAACGCTACATCGCGGAAATCGTCAGCGGCGACAAACGCATTCTGCTGATCGACGGCGAAGCGGTGCCGTTCTGCCTGGCGCGCATCCCGCAACATGGCGAAACCCGCGGCAATCTTGCCGCCGGCGGCAAGGGTGTAGCACAGCCGCTAGCCGAACGCGACTGGCAGATCGCCCGCGCGCTCGGCCCGCAACTGAAAGCGCAAGGCCTGCTGCTGGTGGGGCTGGACGTGATCGGCGACTACCTGACCGAAGTCAACGTCACCAGCCCGACCTGTTTCCAGGAAATCAGCCAGCAGAGCGGCTTCGATGTGGCGGCGATGTTCATCGACGCACTGGAACGGCAGCATTGAAACGGCTGCTGCCACTGCTAACGGCACTGGCGCTGGCTGCCTGCGGCAAGCCCGAAGCGCCGTACACGCAGGAAAGCTATGTATTCGGCACACGTGTGCAGCTGGCCATCTGGGGCATTCCGCAAGCCAAGGCCAGACAAGCGGCTGCCGCAGTGTTAAGCGATCTGGACCGGCTGCACGGCAAATTGCATGCGTGGAAACCCGGCCAGCTCACCGCGCTGAATCGGGGTTTCGCCAACGGGCCGGCACCGCAGCCGGCCGATGCCGAACTGCGCGGACTATTGCTGCAAGCGCAGGATTATGCGCGCCGTTCCGATCAGCTATTCAATCCGGCAATCGGCAAGCTCGTCGCCGCGTGGGGCTTTCATGCCGACCAGTTCGCGCCGCACCGGCCAGAGCCGGCCACATTGGCCGCACTACTCGCCGCCCGGCCGACGCTGGACGATCTGGCTTTCGACACAGATAGCGTCAGCAGCCGCAACCCCGCAGTACAGATCGATCTTGGCGGGCTGGCCAAGGGCTGGGCACTGGATCGGGAAATCGACTACCTGCGCCGGCAAGGCATCAGCAATGCGTTGCTGAACATCGGCGGCAATGTACGCGCCATCGGCAGCAAGGGCGGCAGCCCGTGGAGCGTCGGCCTGCAACATCCGCGCCGGCCGCAACCGATGGCAGCGCTGGAATTGCGCGACGGCGAAGCAATCGGCACCTCGGGCGATTACCAGCGCTATTTCGAGCTGGACGGCCGGCGCTACAGCCACCTGATCGACCCGCGCAACGGCCAGCCGGCCGCCGGCATGCAGGCGGCAACCGTGGTGATCGGCAACCGCAGCGATGCCGGTGCACTGTCGGACGCCGCGACCAAACCGCTGTTCATCGGCGGTAGCGGCAGCGCAATGCGGTATGCGCGCAAGTTTGACCTAAACTGGATACTGTTGATCGACGCGCACGGCAAGGTTTACCTCAGCCGCGCCGCGCAACGGCGCCTGCACTGGCTGGATACGCCGCCGGCAGTGCAATTGCTCGACTAGGTAATCCCTAAGTAGCTAGAATCATTGTCCTGTGGCAATGTTGGCGTTGTTCCGCACACCGGAACCAGGACGATACAAAACAAGACACCCACTGTTTTGCAGGAAAACCGAGGCTGCTCTCAAGCGGAAATATCATGATTGGCATACTACTGGTAACGCACGCCACACTGGGCGACAGCCTGCTGGAGTGCGCGAAGCACATTATGGGGCCGGATATTCCGGCAATTGCCACGCTGGCGGTATGTCGCTCCGACGACCCGCTGGCGACCATGGAGCACGCACAGTTTCTGGTCAACGAACTCGATCAGGGCAGCGGTGTACTGGTACTGACCGATATCTTCGGCGGCACACCGAGCAACGTGGCCTGCCGGCTGGTCACCCCGGGCAAGGTCGAATCGATTGCCGGCGTCAGCCTGCCGATGCTGGTGCGCGCGCTGACCTACCGCAGCCAGACGCTGGACGTGGTGGTAAGCAAGGCAATCACCGGCGGGCTGGAAGGTGTACGTTATGTTTTACCGGGGGAATACGGTGCTGCAGCGTGAAATAGAAATCATCAACCGCCTCGGGCTGCATGCGCGCGCCTCGTCGAAACTGACGCAGACGGCGTGTCAGTTCGGTGCCGAGGTCTGGATCAGCCGCAACGACCGGCGCGTCAACGCAAAGGGCATGATGGGCGGGATGAAGCTGGCGGCAGGCAAGGGCTCGATGATCAAGCTGGAAACCGACGGCCCGGACGAAGAACAGGCAATGGCGGCACTGGTAAACCTGATCAACGACAAGTTCGGTGAAGGTGAATAGCCGATGCGGCAAAATGCCGCAATGAAAACAATAAACAAGCAGTAAATAATCAAGCCAGCCGGCAATGACCGACCGGTTACGACATACGACAGTGTGAGGAAGATATGGGCATAACCCTGCATGGAATCGGGGTGGTGGGAGGTATTGCAATCGGGCATGCGCACCTGGTGTCACACACCAAGGTCGATATTGCCCATTACGCGATTCCGGCCAACCAGGTTCAGGCGGAAATCGCCCGCTTCGACACCGCGGTGCGCAAGACGCGCAAGGAGCTGGAAATGCTGTGGGGCAGCATTCCGGAAAACGCCCCGGCCGAACTCGGCTCGTTCCTGTCGCTGCACATCATGATCCTCAACGACGCCACACTGTCGCGCGAGCCGCGGCAGTTGATCGAAGCGCAGCACTGCAATGCCGAATGGGCGCTGAAACAGCAGCTGGATGTGCTGCTGTCGCAATTCGACGAAATCGAGGAAGTCTATCTGCGCGAACGGCGCGCCGATGTGGTGCAGGTTGTCGATCGCATTTTCAAGGCGCTCGCCGGCCAGCCCGGCACGCCGCAACTGCCGGCCGAACCAAGTGAAAATACCATCGTCGTCGCACACGAACTGTCGCCGGCAGACATGGTGCTGTTCAAGGATGCCGCGGTCACCGCGTTCGTTACCGACGTTGGCGGCGCCACCTCGCACACGGCGATCCTGGCGCGCAGCCTGGACATCCCGTCGGTGCTGGCGCTGCACAACGCGCACCAGATCATCGAAGAAGGCGAACTGATCATCGTCGATGGCATCCAGGGTGTCGTCGTCATCGATCCGGACGAGAAAATCCTCGCCGAATACAAACGCCGCCAGCAATCGTTCCTGCAGGAAAAACGCCGCCTCAAGGGGCTCAAGGGCGCAGTTCCCACCACCCGCGACGGTGTTGCGGTCGAACTGCAGGCCAACATCGAACTGCCGCTGGACATGCCGCAGGTAAAGGCCAACGGCGCCACCGGCATCGGCTTGTTCCGTTCCGAATTCCTGTTCCTCGGGCGCGAAACGCTGCCGACCGAGCAGGAGCAGTTCTTCGCCTACAAGGAAGTACTGGAGCAGATGGGTACGCTGCCGGTGACCATCCGCACCGTCGATATCGGCGCCGACAAGATGCCCAAATGGTCGGATCACAGCACTTTCGCCAACCCGGCACTGGGCCTGACCGGCGTGCGCCTGTGCCTGGCCGAACCGAATCTGTTCCGCACGCAGCTGCGCGCACTGCTGCGTGCCTCGCAATACGGCAACCTGCACATCCTGATCCCGATGCTGTCGAGCCTGCACGAGCTGCAGCAGGCGCGCATGCATATCGAGCTGGCCAAGCAGAGCCTCGCCGACGAAGGCATTCCGTTCAATCGCCACGTCAAGATCGGCGCGATGATCGAAACGCCGGCCGCGGCGATCATGATCGGCAACTTCCTCAAACAGGTGGATTTTGTCTCGATCGGCACCAATGATCTGATCCAGTTCACGCTGGCGGTGGATCGCGCCGACGATGTGGTGGCGCATCTGTACGATCCGACCCATCCGGCGGTACTGCACCTGATTACCCAGACCATCAAGGCGGCCGACCGCGTTGGCATACCGGTATCGGTATGCGGCGAAATGGCCGGCGATGCGCGGCTGACCCGGCTGCTGCTGGGCTTGGGGCTGCGCAAGTTCTCGATGCACCCGGCACACCTGCTGAACGTGAAGCAGAAAGTGTTGCATACGCATCTGGTCGATATCCAGCCGATCATCAACAAGATGCTGAAATGCGAAGATCCTGAGAAAATGCGCGATCTTCTGGAACAACTGAACAGCCTGTAATCCGCACCCAAGCGCCGACATGGCGCCGCATGGCCGGTTGCAGGCGGTTAAATCCCCGATGCCCCCCGATCACATTCCGCTCGACCGAATTCGCCGCGTACTGGTAGTCAAGCTGCGCCACCACGGCGACGTGCTGTTGACCTCGCCACTGCTGGCAACGCTCAAACAGCATGCGCCGCACGCCGAAATCGATGCGCTGGTATACGCCGACACCGCGCCGATGCTGGCTGGCCACCCGGCGCTGAGCCAGTTGCACACGACACAGCGCAGCAGCAAGAGCCTGGGCGCCGAGCTGACGCTGTTCCGCCAGCTGCGGCAATGCCAATACGACTTGCTGATCCACCTGACCGATAGCAGCCGCGGTGCCTGGCTGGCGCGGCTGCTACGGGTGAAATGGGCGGTATGCGGAGCCTACGGCGGCAAGCCAAAATTCTGGCGCAAGAGTTTCACCCACCTTTACCCGGTCATTGGCGGCAACCGCCGACATACGGTAGAAATCCATCTCGACGCGCTACGCCGCATCGGTATTTTTCCGACACAGGAACAACGCAAACTGGTGCTGCAGCCAAGCGTGGCGGCTCGCGACAGTGTGCGCCAGCTGCTGCAGCAACACGGCATTGCCGCGAAACGGTTTGTGCAGATCCACCCGGCATCGCGCTGGCTGTTCAAATGCTGGCCGGCAGAACACATGGCAGAGCTGATCCGCAACTTGCAGCAACAGGGCCATACCGTTGTGTTGACCGGTGCACCGGATGCCCGCGAGCGCGACCTGATCGACCGCATCAAGGCTGCAGTGCCACAAGCGCCACTCGACCTCGGCGGGCAACTGGATCTGCAGCAGCTGGCGGCGCTGACCGCTGCGGCAAGCCTGTTCATCGGCATGGATTCGGTACCGATGCACATCGCAGCGGCAATGCAGACGCCTACCGTAGCGCTGTTCGGCCCGTCCGGCGACATCGAATGGGGGCCGTGGCAGGTTCCGCACCGCATCGTCACCTCCAATCATCCGTGCCGCCCATGCGGCAAGGATGGCTGTGGCGGCAGCAAACGCAGCGAATGCCTGGAGCTGATTCCGGTGCAGCAAGTACTGCAGGCAATAGCGGAGTTGCAGGCATGAGCCACTTGCATATCGCGCTGGTGCGGCAGAAATACAACGCAGCCGGTGGCGCCGAACGCTTTGTCTCGCGCGCAATCCAGGCACTGGCGGAAGATGGTGCGCAGATCACGTTGCTGACACGCCAGTGGGAAAAACTCGAAGGCATGCAGGCGGTGCAGATCGATCCATTCTATGTCGGCAACGTCTGGCGCGACGCCAGCTTTGCCGGCGCCGTCTGCAAAGCGCAACGGGGATTGCATTTCGATCTGGTGCAGTCACACGAACGACTGGCATGCTGCGACGTCTATCGTGCCGGCGATGGTGTACACCGCGAATGGCTGGCGCAGCGGCGGCGCGTCTTGTCGCCACTGGGCAGACTGTCGCTGCTGGCCAACCCCTATCACCATTACGTGCAGGCCGCCGAGGCGCGCATGTTTGCCAGCCCGCGCCTGAAAACGGTGATCTGCAACTCGCGCATGGTCAAGGCGGAAATCCAGCGCTACTTTGGCCTGCCGGACGAAAAGTTCTGCATCATTTACAACGGCATCGATACCGAAGCATTCCACCCGCACCTGCGCCAGCAACACCGCAAACCGCTGCGCAAGCAATTGGGCCTGCAGGAGCAGCAGCCGGTATTCCTGTATGTCGGCTCCGGATTCGAGCGCAAAGGTGTCGCACAAGCACTGCAGGCGCTGGCAAAGACGCCGGAAGCACAGCTGGTGATTGTCGGCCACGACAAGAAGGCGGCGTGCTACCAGCGGCAGGCAAGGGCGCTGGGAGTGAGCCAGCGCGCGCATTTCGTCGGCGCACAGCAAGACGTCAAAGCATATTACGGCATGGCCGATGCGCTATTGCTGCCGACACTGTACGACCCGTTCCCGAATGTGGCGGTAGAGGCCATGGGCTGCGGCCTGCCGGTGATTACCAGTACCAAGTGCGGTGCTGCCGAGCTGATCGAGGACGGGCGCCAGGGCTTCGTACGCGATGCGCTGGATATTGCCGGCCTGGCGCAGGCGATGCGCCTGCTGTGCAATCAGGCACGGGCACAGGAAATGGGTGCGGCGGCCCGCCTGCTGGCCGAGCCGCTGCGACTCGACCGCATGGCGCAAGAACTGAACGCGCTGTATCGTCGCCTGCTCCAACTGCCGGCGATGCCAAGCTAGAGAATCGCCCCCACACTCAACGGGCAGCCGGCAAGAAACTGCGCCGCAGCCAGCCGCTTGCCGCCGGCGCGTTGCAGCTCGGTCACCCGCAATGCACCGGCGCCGCACGCGATCAGCACGCCGCCAGCGTCAGCCGCCAGTATTTCGCCCGGTTGACCCCTGCCATCGGCGACGCTTGCCGACCACAGCTTCAGCGGCTCACCGTTCAATGTAGCGAACGCACCGGGAAACGGGTTGTAACCACGGATCGCGCGCGCCAACTCGGCAGCCGGCCTGCTCCAGTCCAGCCGCGCCTCTTGCTTGGTCAGCTTGGCCGCATAATTCGCCAGCGCGTCGTCCTGCTGTTGCGCCACCAGCCCACCCTGCTGCAATTGCCCTAATGCATCGACAATCGCCGCACCGCCTGCCTCTGCCAGTTTGTCATGCAAGCTGCCGGCATTGTCGCTATCGACAATCGGTACCACCTGTTTCAGCAGCATGGCACCAGTATCCAGACCGGCATCCATCTGCATGATGGTAATGCCGGTTTCTGCATCGCCGGCCAGAATCGCGCGCTGGATTGGCGCCGCACCGCGCCAGCGTGGCAGCAGCGAGGCATGGATATTGAGGCAGCCGAGGTGCGGAATATCCAGCACCGCCTGCGGCAGAATCAACCCGTAGGCAGCCACCACCATCAGATCGGCGCCAATCGCACGCAGCATCTGTTGCGCCTCGGCGTCTTTCAGCGTCGGCGGCTGCGCCACTGGCAGGCCATGTTGCAGCGCCAATTGTTTGACCGCACTGGGTGTCAGCTTCATGCCGCGCCCGGCAGGCCGGTCAGGCTGCGTCAATACCAGCGCGATTTCATGCCCGGCGGCAATCAATGCTGCCAGCGCCCTGGCAGCGAACTCCGGCGTACCGGCAAAAATCAGTTTCATTCCTTGCGCTCCAGACAATGGCAATGGCCCGGCTGCAACCGGGCCATCGACACAATTCAACAATCGCGGCAGACCGCGCCGCGACGCACAACTCACATGGATTTGCGCTGGTTTTTCTTGAGTTTCTTGGCGATACGTTCCTGCTTCAGGCGCGACAGGTATTCGACGAACACCTTGCCCAGCAGATGATCCAGCTCGTGCTGCAGGCACAGGCCCAGCAGCCCGTCGGCATCGAGCGTAAACGGCTTGCCGTTGCGATCCAGCGCCTCTACGGTCACCTCCTTCGCTCGCCCGGCCACCTTATCGTAAACACCGGGAACCGACAGGCAGCCCTCTTCCAGCTCGCATTCGCCGCTACGGCGGGTGATCTTCGGGTTGATAAACACCAGCAGCCTGCTGTTGTCTTCGCTGACGTCGGCAATGAACAGCTGCTTGTGCACATCCACCTGGGTTGCCGCCAGACCGACCCCAGGCGCCGCGTACATCGTCTCGGCCATATCGTCGATCAAACGCTGCAATTCCGGCCCGAAATCATCGACCGGTTTGGCTACCGTATGCAGGCGTTCATCGGGAAAATGCAGGAGGTTCAGGATTGCCATCTTTGCTTGCCACTTGAAACAATTAATTGCAGAATCTAAGAAAATACTTAAAGAGTTACGCCATCAGTACGGCCAGCCCGTACTGTGATTCTTCCCGGTTTTGCTTACCGGCATTTGCCGCTTTGTCGCCTATAACTATATGACAAACGCGCCCTGATGATAGCAGAAGGGCATGCGGCAAGTCGTCAACCGTTACGATATGGCCGTGACAGCCACATCATTCAGCTACGAGGCTTTATTCCGATGCGTAGAACCATTATATCGCTACTTCTCCTTGCAGGCCTGACCGGCACACCCGCCAGTGCAGATGAACTGAAACTGGCAGACAATGTGCCGGATCGCTATGTGGTGGTAAAGGGCGATACCTTATGGGATATTTCCGGACGCTTCCTCAAGCAACCGTGGCGATGGCCGGAAATCTGGCGGCTGAACAAGGACGAAATCAAGAATCCGCACTGGATCTATCCCGGTGACGTGATCGTGCTCGACTATTCCGACGGCTCGCCGCGCCTGAAGCTGCTCAAAAGGCAAGCCAGCGGCAGCAGCGGTGGCGAGGCCCGTTTATCGCCACGCATCCGCAGCGAGGACCGCGGCGAATTCGCAATTCGCAGCATCGCACCGTCCGCAATCGAGCCGTACCTGTCGCAACCGCTGGTAGTTGGTACGGACCAGCTCAAAACTGCGCCGCGCATCGGCCAGGCGTCCGACGACCGGGTGGTACTATCGCCAGGCGAAAACGCCTATGCAGTAGGCATCCCGGATAACGAATCAAACCAGATCTGGCAGGTTTACCGCCCCGGCAAAGCACTGATTGACCCTGATACCAAGGAAAATCTGGGCTACGAAGCCACCTATCTGGGCGATGCCAAACTGCTGAGCCAGAAGGATCAGGTTTCGACGCTGCGCATCCTGAAGGTCAAACAGGAAATCAACATTGGCGACCGGCTGGTGCCGGCGCACCGCAACGAGGTCTTCAGTTACGTACCACACGCGCCGGCCAGCGACTTTGGCGGCAAGGTCATCTCCACCTACGGCGGCGTCGCCGAGGCAGGGCAATACGGCGTAATCGTCGTCAATCGCGGCAACAAGGACGGCGCCGAACCCGGCCACGTACTGGCACTGTACAAACATGGCCGCAAAATCCGAAAAGAGTCGCCCAAGGAACCGGATCTGTACACTCCGGCAGAGCTCAACGGCTATGCCTTTGTCTTCCGTACCTTTGAGCGGGTTTCCTATGCACTGATCCTGAACGTGCAAACGCCGGTCAACGTACTCGACGAGATCCACAAGCCTTGAACCAGGCCATTGCCCCGGAACTGGAATCATGGCTGCGGCTGAGCCTGGTTCCAGGAGTCGGGCCAGCAACCTTCGTTTTGCTGCTGCAGGAACTCGGCGACCCGGAAAACATTCTCAACAGCTCGGTCGCAACCCTTTCCCGCCATGTCCCGCAACAACTTGCGCGAGCCATTGCTGCCGACAGCGCCTCGGCTCTGCTTCAGGAGACGCGCGACTGGCTCGGCACACCCGGTAACGATATTGTTACGCTGGCGGATACGGATTACCCACAAAAGCTACTGCAAATTGCTGCCCCTCCGCCACTGCTGTACAGCAAAGGCGATTTGCGCCTGCTGAATCAGGCGGCAATTGCAATCGTCGGTAGCCGCAACGCCACCGAACAGGGACGGCAAAACGCCAGAAACTTTGCCCGGCACCTGAGTCAGGCCGGTGTGACGATTGTCAGCGGCATGGCAGCCGGCATCGATCGCGCCGCACACGAAGGCGGCCTGGATGGTAGAGGCAGCAGCATCGCCGTAGTCGGCACCGGACTGGATCGGGTATATCCAGCCAGCAATCACGATCTGGCACGCCGTTTGTCACAATCCGGGCTGATAATCTCCGAATTTCCACTGGGCACACAACCGCTGGCAGGAAACTTCCCGCGCCGCAATCGCATCATCAGTGGCTTGAGTCTTGGCTGTCTGGTCGTCGAATCGACCCTCAACAGTGGCTCACTGGTAACGGCACGACTGGCAGCAGAGCAAGGCCGGGAGGTGCTGGCAATCCCCGGCTCGATTCATTCGCCGCAATCGAAGGGGTGTCACTTGCTGATCAAGCAAGGGGCAAAACTGGTGGAAACGGCAGCGGATATTCTCGAAGAATTACGCTGGAACCTGCCTGCGCCGGAGAGTGTCGGCGAGGCAGCGGGCACAGTACCGGTCGATGCCGATGCGGTGGCGCTGTTGCCAGCGCTCGGCTTCGACCCGACCGATGTCGATACGCTGTGTGAGCGCACCGGCTTGACGGTTGATAAGGTATGCGCCATTCTGTTAAAACTGGAGTTAGAAGGATTGGTGTCCTGCCTGCCCGGCGGACGTTATCAGCAAATCAGCCGATAGCGATCCTGAAACGCTGGCGAAAAGCCAGCAACATGCCGGTTTGATTAATGATGGCAAAACAGGTGCAGCCGGACTGTGCAGTTGTGCCTACCGTTGCGAGTACACTATGTTCGACGTCCTGGTTTTTTTGTTTGAGAATTATTATGGTTCAGGCTACCGGCCTGACCTGAGTACCTTGTCGCGCAAACTGCTTGCAGCAGGATTCGACAATGCCGAAGTACATGAAGCACTGGATTGGCTCGCCGACCTGGACGAGCAGAGCGAGTGCTACCGCGATATCAGCGATGGCGCCGGAATCCGTGTATTTACCAAGGAAGAAACAGATCGACTGAGTGAGGAAAGCCTGCATTTTCTCAGTTTTCTTGAGCATGCCGATGCAATCACCCCGGCACAGCGTGAACTGATCATCGACCGGCTGATGGCGCTTGATGCGCATGAGGTCGGCATTGAGCCAACCAAGTTGACGGCACTGATCGTGCTGTGGAATCAACAGGTTACTCTCGATGCACTGCTGATTGGCGAACTCCTCAGCCATAAACCTTACCACATGCACTAACTCGATTTAGCCGTGCCGCCAGCGGTTGTAAAACACTGGCAGGTCCTCTCAAAAGCAACCATTTTGATGCGCTTACCGCGCATTTTTTGTGTGAACCTATGTCATCCAGTCTATTGATCGTCGAATCGCCATCGAAGGCGAAAACCCTGAAGAAATATCTCGGCAAGGATTTCGAAATCCTTGCATCTTACGGCCACGTACGCGATCTGGTGCCCAAACAGGGTGCAGTCGATCCGGGCAAGCAGTTCGCCATGAAATACGAACTGATCAGCCGTAACAGCAAGCATGTCGATGCCATCTCCGCCGCCGTCGCCGAAGTCGACAACGTCTATCTGGCAACGGATCCGGACCGCGAAGGGGAAGCGATTGCCTGGCATATCCTGGAAATCCTGCGCAACAAGAAGCTGATTGCCGACAAGAACGTGCAGCGCGTGGTTTTCCATGAAATCACCCAGACCGCAGTCAAGGATGCAGTGGCAAACCCGCGCTCGGTCTCGATGGATCTGGTAAACGCCCAGCAGGCGCGACGGGCGCTCGACTATCTGGTTGGCTTCAACCTGTCGCCACTGTTGTGGAAGAAAATCCGCCGCGGCCTGTCCGCCGGCCGGGTACAGAGCCCGGCACTACGCCTGATTTGCGAACGCGAGATGGAAATCCGTGCGTTCAAGCAGGAGGAGTACTGGACCATCCACATGGACAGCCACAAGGGCCGACAGAAGTTCGGCGCCAAGCTGTTCCAGTTCCGCGGTGAAAAGCTCGAACAATTCAGCATCAATAACGAAGCGCGGCAGAAGGAAGTGCTGGATGCCATTAGCGCTTCGGGCAACAGCGCGCGCGTCGTCAAAGTCGATAAGCGAAAGAAAACCCGCAATCCAACTGCACCTTTCACCACGTCTACGATGCAACAGGAGGCCGTGCGCAAACTGGGCATGACCACCGACCGCACCATGCGTACCGCGCAACAGTTGTACGAGGGGATCGATGTCGGCGGCGGCATTACCGGCTTGATCACCTATATGCGTACCGACTCGGTGGCGCTGGCCAACGAAGCGGTAGTCGAAATCCGCGACTATATCAGCAGCAATTTCGACGCCGATTACCTGCCCGCAGCACCGGTCACCTACAAAAACAAATCGAAGAATGCGCAGGAAGCGCACGAGGCGATCCGTCCCACATCGATCACGCGTACCCCGGAAGCCGTCAAGGCCTATCTGTCGCCAGAGCAATTCAAGCTGTATGAAATGATCTGGAAGCGCACACTGTCGTGCCAGATGGCGCCAGCCAGGTTCGACACCACCAGCCTCGACCTGGCAGTCGGCGACGAAATTACCACGTTGTTCCGCGCCAGCGGCCAGGTACTTACCTTCCCCGGGTTCATTGCGGTCTATCAGGAAGACGCCGACGATGTCGAAGAGGAAGGCGACGCGCGCCTGCCAGCGCTGGAACTGGACGAGCAGATTCCAGTCGACAAACTGTTCGGCGAACAACACTTTACCCAGCCACCGCCACGCTATTCGGAAGCGAGCCTGGTCAAGGCACTGGAAGAATTCGGCATCGGCCGGCCATCGACCTACGCCAGCATTATCTCCACACTAAAAGACCGGGAATACGTCATTCTCGACAAGAAACGCTTTGCACCGACCGACGTGGGCGAAGTCGTCAACAAGTTTCTGACCGAGCACTTCGCCACATACGTTGATTACAACTTTACCGCCAAGCTGGAAGACAAGCTGGATGAAATCGCCAATGGCGAGCGGGAGTGGGTGCCGGTGCTGGATGAATTCTGGAACGGCTTTCACCAGCAGGTCGAAGAAAAACAGAATATTTCGCGTCAGGAAATCACTCAGGAAGCACTGGATGAGGCCTGCCCGAAATGCAGCAAACCACTGGCGATCCGCCTCGGCAAGCGCGGCAAGTTTGTCGGTTGTACCGGTTATCCGGAGTGCGACTACACGCGTAACCTGAACGAAGATCAGGCCGCCGCAGAAGAAGCTCCGACCATTGTCGAAGGCCGCGAATGCCCGAAATGCAATAGCCCACTGGTCATCAAGCAGGGGCCGTACGGCAAATTTATTGGCTGTTCCGCTTACCCGAAATGCAAGCACATTGAGCCGCTGGAAAAGCCCAAGGATACTGGCGTAACCTGCCCGGAATGCAAGAAGGGAACACTGATCGAGCGCAAGAGCCGGTATGGCAAGATGTTCTACTCATGCAATACCTATCCGGACTGCAAATACGCCACCTGGAATCCGCCAATCAACGAACCATGCCCGAAATGCGGTTGGCCGATCATGACGCTGAAAACGACCAAGCGGCGCGGCACCGAGAAAGTCTGCCCACAGAAGGAATGTGGCCACACCGAATCGGTAGCTCCTCCGGAGAGCACGTAACAACAAGAGATACGCAGGACCGCAAGTCATCGGCAAGAGCGAAGACTTGCGGGTCTGCAGTCCTGCGTCAATAATTCCAGTACCTTGCGACCAAACTGGCAGGTATGAAACCGCAGTCCCCCCCTAGCGCTCTGCTGGACAGCCGAGACGACGAACTGAACCTCTACAAGCGCTACCTCGGTGCGCTGGAAGGTGTTACGTCACAATTGCTGGACTGTGCGGACGATGCAGTATTTGCCGAAATTGTACATATTCTCGGCGAGGTAACGGAAAGCAATCTCTGCATTCTGTTTGTCGATACTGATCATGGCCACGATGCGCACCCGCAATCCAGCTGGACCCGCACCGGAGGCTTGGCAGGTTTCCCGCCCGGCATGCCGCTGCAATACGCACGCTATCCCGATCTGGCCGATACATTGCATGCCGGCATGCTGTTTGTTCGTAATGGCAACGAGCTACCGGCACCGGAGCGCTCGCTATTTTCGCCAAGCAACCCCGTCAGCGTTGTCTGCATCCCACTCTTGGCAGGCGGAGAGCCGGAAGGATTTCTCGCGCTATTGAGCCCGCGCCCGAAGCACCAGTGGCACCCGGTCGAGTTCAAGGTGCTCACCGCCATCACCACCGACATCGCTCTGGCACTCACACAACAACGGGCCGCCCGCACCTCTGCCGCCAATCATCAACGTCTCGCAGCCCTGGTCGGGGCAACCGAAGACATGGTATTCGAGTTTGATCCGGGCGGCGTAATTCAGAACATCTGGGCCAGCCACCCGGCCATGCCGGCAATCGAACTGCGCGGCAAGCTGCTCAAACATGCGCTGCCAGCGGAGATCGCCAACAGATTCATGCGTATCTCCGAAAAGCTGCTAGAGCACGGAGGCAGTGAAACGCAGAAAATCTCTCTCGATCTGGGCAGCAATCAGTATTACTTCATTACCCGCCTGCAAGCGTTGCCCGATGAAAGCGGCAATGGTCGCAGCATAGTTGCGCAAATGCGTGACGTCTCCCATCTGACGCAAGAAGAAGCGCGCCAGAAAACCATGCTGGAGTCGCTCAATCTACTGGAAGAAGCGGTTGTTGATCTGTCCCCGGAAGGCATACTGCTCAACACCACTCGCGCCTGGGCCAAATTGCGCGATATCGATCCGACGAACATCGAACGCGACTATGGTCGCCGCCTGATTCACTGGATCGCCAACGAGGATCGCGACAAACTTCAAACTGCGATTGACATATTGGCGCAAACCGATGAGCAAACAAACTCGGTCCGCTTCCGTATGCCGCAGCCAAACAATGACAATCTGTGGGTTGAAGCGAAACTGATCGCCCACCATGCCCCCGGCGGACGACTGGTATCGATCAAGGGGATACTGCGCGACATCACCTCGGCCTACCTGCACGAAAAGCACATTACTCAGCTTGCACTATACGACTCGCTCACACACCTGCCCAACCGGATGCTGCTGGACGATTTGCTGCATCAGGCACTGGTAAGAGCCAAACGCAACAATCTGAAAGTCGCCCTTGGCTTTATCGATCTGGATCACTTCAAACAAATCAACGATACGTTCGGCCATACGGCCGGGGATCAGGTTCTGGTCAATCTATCCAGGCAACTCAGATCTGTGCTGCGCGACATCGATACACTGGCCAGATGGGGTGGCGACGAATTCGTTGTGCTGATTCCCGACCTCGCTACCCTGACGCCACTACGCAATATCGCCGAGCGCTTACGCGAAATTGCCCGCGAAGGCGTTCTGATTGACGGGCTTGAGACTCGATCAACCATCAGCATCGGTATTTCCGTATTCCCCGACGACGCAGAAGACGAAGAAGCACTCATGTCCGCAGCCGACAGCACGATGTACTATGCCAAGACCGCCGGCCGCAACAATGTGCAGTTCTATAGCGACATAGGCCATCTGCGCGATGTCGATCGCAGCAAACTCGCGCTTCAATCACGCCTGAACAGCGCCATAG
>CALMFQ010000314.1 GCA_937863215.1 uncultured Pseudomonadota bacterium | reverse complement strand
GTGCTGTTGAATGCTACCGGCTTGATTTCGTTGCGCGGTACTGCGACTCTTTTCTGCTCGTATTCGCGGTTGATCTGCCTGGCGTCGGCGATTTTCTTCGATTCGAAATACCAGCCGACCATGAAGCCGGCGGCGGCGCCGATTGCCGCACCGGCGGCGCAGTCCTTCTTCGCCGCCTTGGCGATGCCGCAGCCGACCGCGGCGCCTACCAGTGCGCCGGTCAGGCGGTTGTCGATCGAGGTGCTGCCGTCCGGATTGGTGGTACAGGCGGCTACCAGTGCGGCTACCACAGCCGCGCAGATTACCTGTTTGCTTGTTTGCAGTTGCATAGCTGCTCCATCAGAAACGTGTGTTGCGAATTCCATTATTGACCAACCACCGCAATCGGTTCGTCGAAGATGGCGCCTACCATTTTCGGCGTCTGTTCGTTGTTGGTCAGCTGTTTTACCCGGCCCGAAACGTAGCTGTGCAGCAACGGTGCGGTGACTTTGTTGGTGCCGGCGAGATTGGCCTTGCCGCGCATGCCTTCGATAATGGCTTTGGTGAACGCGCCGTTACCCCATTCGTCGGCTTCCTGCGACAGCTGGCGCCCGGCCGATCCGGCCAGGATGACGATGCTTTTTTCTTCACCCATTTCGTTCAGCGTGCCGGTCATGTCGGTCTTGAGGCGCAATTCCGACAGGGCAAAGCCGGAATGGCAGGTGTCGATGAAGAATACGCCGCGGCTGCGCAGGTTCAGCAATGCATCCTGGATCGCCGACCCGGCCACACCGGTGGCGCGCATATTGCGCACATCGAAATCGTTGGCGGCGAAATAGTATTTCTTGTCGTCCGCCATCATGCCATGACCGGCGAGGAACAGCACCGCCAGATCGTCCGGCCCGGCCGATTCGCGCAGCCATTTCAGCCCTTGCTCGATCTTGTCGTGCGTGGCCTGTTCGTTGGTCAGCGTCAGGAAGCTGGTTTCGCGGAACAGCGGTTTGGCCTGCTTCTCCAGGGTTTCGGCAAAATCACGCGCATCCTTGGCCGGGAATACCAGCTGCTGCTCGTCGGTGAGTTTCGGATATTTCGATACGCCGACGATCACCGCATACAGCTTGCCGTATTTCTCCATCGGCCCGCCCGGCACCACTGCCTGCTTGCTGCGCTTGACCAGTACGGTGATCGGCTCGGATGCACCGTTCTTGTTGCGGGCAATGATGTCGATGCTGGAATCCTGCTGTTGCGGTACCTGCACCACGGTTTCGATCAGCGGCGGCTCGCCGGAGCGCTGGCGCGGCAGCGACTTGGTGTCGATGGCGCGTGCCAGCTTGCCGTTGACGCGGATTTTGATATCGGTTGCCGGGGCATCGCCGGGCGAGCGCACCGAGAATTTCACCGGTACCTGCGCGGCATTGCTTTCCACCTGATTGTCGCTCTGCAGCCCGATCACCGGCGGGAGGATTTTGACTACCTGCGGTGCACTGGCAACTACGGCGGCGGC
>CALMFQ010000313.1 GCA_937863215.1 uncultured Pseudomonadota bacterium | reverse complement strand
TTCATCCTCAAGAATGCCGCGCCGCGTCAGATCGCGCTTTTTCTGCGTATCGGCATCAACCCTGGGAAACTCTGCCGACACAGCCCCCTCGTTCACCGCAGCGCCACCATTGCCATTCGCCTTCGGTCGCGGTTTCGGCATCGGCACCGAGGTCAGCGGCTCCAGATCGAGCTTCTTCGCACCTTTCATCGGCACATTGGAATAAGTGACGCGACCGTTTTCATCCACATACTTATAGATATCGGCAACAGCAACGCCACTCGCCAAGGCGGCACAAACAAATCCACCGCAACACAGCAAACGGCGGAGCAATAAAGGCTTGATTCGGATCGGCATGACGGGATAATTTCAACATCGGGCTGCTGCCAGTGTAGGCAACAGCGGATTGATCGGCAACAGCCCCGGTTGGACAGCGGCTATCGCCGGCTGGTTCTGGCGGCAGAAAAAAAGGAGCGGACACGCCGCTCCTTTTTTCCGTGATCGCTGCAGATTACAGCGAATAGTACATCGCGAATTCTACCGGGTGGGTAGTCATGCGGAATTTCTGTACTTCTTCCATCTTCAGTTCGATGTAGGCATCGATCCATTCGTTGGAGAACACGCCACCACGGGTCAGGAACTCGCGGTCCTTGTTCAGTTCTTCCAGCGCCTGTTCCAGGCTGTGGCAAACCTTCGGCACCAGTTTGTCTTCTTCCGGCGGCAGGTCGTACAGGTTCTTGTCCGACGGGTCGCCCGGGTTGATCTTGTTCTGCACGCCGTCCAGACCCGCCATCATCAATGCAGCGAAACACAGGTACGGATTGGCCAGAGGATCCGGGAAGCGCGCCTCGATACGGCGAGCCTTGTCCGAAGCCACGTACGGAATACGGATCGAAGCCGAACGGTTTTTCGCCGAGTACGCCAGCATTACCGGAGCTTCGTAGCCCGGAACCAGACGCTTGTACGAGTTGGTGCCCGGGTTGGTAATCGCGTTCAGTGCCTTGGCGTGTTTGATGATACCGCCGATGTAGTGCAGCGCGAATTCCGACAGGCCGGCGTAGCCGTTACCTGCGAACAGGTTCTTGCCGTCTTTCCAGATCGACTGGTGAACGTGCATGCCCGAACCGTTGTCGCCAACGATCGGCTTCGGCATGAAGGTTGCAGTCTTGCCATACTGGTGAGCAACGTTCTGTACCACGTATTTCAGGATCTGGGTCCAGTCAGCACGCTGCACCAGAGTCGAGAACTTGGTGCCGATTTCACACTGGCCGGCAGTTGCCACTTCGTGGTGGTGAACTTCAACCGGCACGCCCAGTTCTTCCAGCGCGTTACACATTGCAGCGCGGATGTCCTGGTAGCTATCGACCGGCGGAACCGGGAAGTAGCCGCCCTTGACGCCCGGACGGTGGCCGGTGTTGCCGCCTTCGAAATCGTCAGCCGACGACCATGCAGCTTCTTCCGACTTGATTTTCACCGAGCAACCGGACATGTCTGCATGCCAGGTAATGCTGTCGAAAATGAAGAATTCAGGCTCCGGACCAAAGTAGGCGGTATCGCCCAGGCCGGAAGCTTTCAGGTAGGCTTCAGCGCGCTTGGCGATCGAGCGCGGGTCGCGGTCGTAGCCTTTGCCGTCAACCGGATCGATTACGTCGCAGCTCAGAATCAGGGTCGGCTCGTCGAAGAACGGGTCGATGTTGGCGGTTGCCGGATCCGGCATCAGCAGCATGTCGGAAGCCTGAATGCCTTTCCAGCCGGCAATCGAAGAACCATCGAAGGCATGGCCGCGCTCGAACCACTCTTCGTCAACAACGTGCGCCGGAACAGTTACGTGCTGTTCTTTACCACGGGTATCGGTAAAACGCAGATCGACGTAACGA
>CALMFQ010000312.1 GCA_937863215.1 uncultured Pseudomonadota bacterium | reverse complement strand
GTCTCGGATTGTGACTTTGGCCGATGTCAGTGTGGAGCCGGACAAGGAGTTTGGCATGCTGTTGAGCACCACGGCCAGGACTTATCGCTATCTTGATCCGGAGGAGGCGCTTGCCGTCAAGAAAGCCAACAAGGATAAGAAAGCGGGCCAAAAATGATGGTGATGACTAGATTCGCATCATTGGCCGTCTGCTGTGCAATTGTACCGCTGCTGGTTGCGTGTGGCGGAGATGAACATAGCGATATCCGCGCCTGGATGGATGAAAACAGCAAGGGCTTGCAAGGCAAGGTAGAGCCGATGCCACAGATCAAGCCCTATGTGCCGTATGTCTACGCCGCGTTTGAACTTACCGAACCGTTCAGTGAATTGAAACTGAAGGTCGAGCGCCCTGCAAACGGGGTGTTGGCACCCAATGCCAATCGTCCCAAGGAGCCACTGGAGGCTTTCGATCTGGATAAACTGCAGATGGTCGGCACGCTCGAACGAGCCAAGGTTATGTATGCATTGATCAAGACACCGGAAGGCAGTATGTACAGGGTCAAACCCGGCAACTACATCGGCCAGAACTTCGGTTTGATTACGGATATCAGCGAAACTGAGGTCAAATTGAAAGAAATCGTGGAAGACAGCAATGGCGATTGGGTGGAGAGGACCAGTACTATCGTGCTCAACGAGCACCAACAGGAGCAAAAGAAATGACAGCAAATAATATTCGCCTGATTTCGATCGTGAATCGCTGGTTGCTGTCAGTTGCCTTGCTGGTCGCTGCTACGTGTGCCGCAGCAGCCGACCCGGCGGTTGCCAACGCGATCAAGTCTATCGATGTCTCGGCGCAGACTGGCGACAAGATGATTGTCAAGTTCACGTTGGCGGAGAAAGCAACGGTACCGGCCAGTTTCACCGTGAACAATCCGCCTCGCATTGCGCTGGATTTTCCCAATACCGGTAACGCCACCGGGAAGAACAGCTTTGCCATCGGCGGTGGCGGTGTGCTGCGCAGCGTTAATGTAGTCGAAGTCTCCGGCCGTACCCGCGTTGTCCTGAACATGGATCGTGCGTCTGCGTATGAAACAAAGGTCGATGGCAATACTTTGCTGCTGACCATGGCTCCGTCGGGTGATACTGCTGCCAGCAGCAATGTAACCACCCAGTTTGCTGCGCCGGCCGTCAGCAGTGCCGGAGGAATGGTCAAGGCAATCGACTTCCGCCGTGGCAAAAATGGCGAAGGCAAGATTCTGGTTGATCTGCCGACCAATGCCGCAGGTATCGATATCCGCCAGCAAGGGCGTAATCTGGTGGTTGACTTTGCCAAGCTCGGTCTGCCGAAGGATCTGGAAAAACGTCTGGATGTTTCCGACTTTGGTACACCGGTGCAAAAAATCGATGCATTTGCGCAGAACGGCAATTCGCGCATGGTGATCGAGCCGAAAGGCACTTGGGAGTATTCGGCATATCAGACGGATAACCAGTTCGTCGTAGAGATCAAACAACTGATCGAAGACCCGAGCAAATTGACCCAAGGGTCCAAGTTCGGTTACCGCGGCGACAAGCTGTCGCTGAATTTCCAGAATGTTGAAGTGCGGACGGTTCTCCAGGTTATCGCTGAATTTACCGGCATGAACATCATCACCAGCGACACCGTTTCGGGTAACTTGACGCTCCGGCTCAAGGATGTGCCGTGGGATCAGGCGCTGGATATCATTTTGCAGGCCAAGGGGCTGGATCAGCGCAAGAATGGCAATGTGGTATGGATTGCGCCGCGCGAAGAACTGGCGGTGAAGGAAAAGCTTGAGCTCGAATCGAAACAGCAGATTGCCGAACTTGAGCCGTTGCGCACCGAGACCTTCCAGCTGCGTTACCACAGTGCAACTGCGTTCAAGGAAATCCTGACCAGTGGCTCCGATTCGCAGCGTATCCTGTCCAAGCGTGGTAGCGCGGTGATCGATCAGCGTTCGAATATCCTGTTCATTCAGGATATTCCGTCCAAGCTGGAGGATGTGCGGGCAATTATTGCCAAAATTGATGTTCCGACCAAGCAGGTGTTGATCGAGGCACGTATCGTTTCTGCCGGGGAGAATTTCTCCAAGGAACTCGGCGCGAAGTTCGGTATCCAGGGGCAGAACATCAAGAATGGCACCAAGACCGGTTTCGCCGGCGACGTTACCACTTCGTCGGCATTGGCTGGCGGCAGTGCTGTCGGTGGAGCCAATGGCCTGAACTGGAGCTTCCCGACTACTGGCGGTACGTCCGGTAACGGCATGTTCGGCGTCAGTGTACTGAACCCGTCGCAGGGCATCATGGTCAATCTCGAATTGTCGGCAATGGAGGCCGATGGCCGTGGCAAGGTGCTCTCCAGTCCGCGTATCGTTACCGGCGATCAACAGAAGGCAACGATCGAGGCGGGAACCCAGATTCCTTATCGTTCTTCCAGCGCTAACGGGACGAACACTACGTTCAAAGACGCGGTATTGTCGCTGTCCGTTACTCCACGAATTACGCCGGATGGCCGGGTGCTGATGGAGCTGGAAATCAAGAAGGATCAACCGGACTGGGCGCGTGCAGTAGGTGGTGAGCCGCCGATTGACAAGAAACTGGTCAAAACTAATGTGCTGGTTGCCAATGGCGAAACGGCAATTCTTGGTGGCGTATACGAACAAAATGATCAAACAGTGATGACCAAAGTGCCGTTGCTGGGAGACTTGCCGATCATTGGTAACCTGTTCCGCCATTCGACCAAGGTTGATGATCGAACCGAATTGGTGGTATTCATCACTCCGAAGGTGCTCGACGAGTCGATGACCGTTCGCTGATTCGTGGGCAATTGGGATACAATGCCTGCCATGAAAGTGGCAGGCAATTTATTTTTGATCGGCCTGATGGGGGCCGGAAAAACGACAGTAGGCAAAATATTGGCCAGGCGTTTGCACTGGCCTTTCTACGATTCCGACCATGAAATCGAGGCCCGCACCGGGGTAAAGATTCCGACCATTTTCGAAATCGAGGGAGAGGCGGGATTCCGCAATCGGGAAGTAGAGACAATCGCCGATCTGGTCACAATGTCGAATATTGTCTTGGCGACCGGTGGCGGCGCAGTGCTGCGCGAGGAAAACCGTGATGCGTTGAAACGTAACGGGACAATCATTTATCTGCGTGCGCATGTGGACGATCTGTATGAACGTACCAAGCACGACCGCAATCGCCCTCTGTTACAGACCGAAAATCCGAAAGCCAGACTGCAGGCACTGTTCGAACAGCGCGATCCGATTTATCGTGCATTGGCCGATGTGGTTATCGATACCTCGCGGCAGAGTGTCAATAGCCTGGTAGCCCAGCTGGAACGCAAGCTGCTGGCACATTTTCAGCAACAGCAGACAAAAAACGATGCAACGACTTGATCTCGACCTGGGGGTCGATTCCTACCCGATTCTGATCGGTTCGCAACTGCTGGGACGGGGTGAGTTGCTATTGCCTCATATCAAGGGTTCTCAGGTTGCGATAGTCTCCAATACCACGGTGGCGCCGTTGTACTTGGAAGCGTTGGCCGCGCCTTTGCGCGCTGCCGGCAAGAGTGTGCTGGAAATCATTCTGCCGGATGGTGAGGAATTCAAGACCTGGGAAACGCTTAATCTGATATTCGACGCGTTGTTGCGTGCCCGCTGTGAGCGCAAGGTGACATTGATTGCGCTGGGTGGTGGAGTCATCGGTGACATGACCGGCTTTGCCGCCGCCTCGTACTTGCGCGGCGTGCCATTCATCCAGATCCCGACAACGCTGCTATCGCAGGTCGATTCGTCGGTAGGCGGCAAGACCGGTATCAACCACCCGCTCGGCAAGAACATGATTGGCGCATTTTACCAGCCACGCATTGTCGTCGCCGACATGTCGACGCTGGATACGTTGCCGGATCGGGAGTTCTCGGCGGGTCTTGCGGAGGTGATCAAATACGGTCTGCTGGGCGATCGCGAGTTTTTCGACTGGCTGGAACAGAACATGGCTGCATTGCTCCGGCGCGACTTGCCGGCGCTGGAATATGCGGTGCATCGCTCCTGCTGGAACAAGGCAAAGATAGTCGCGGCCGATGAAAAAGAGTCCGGCGTCCGCGCGC
>CALMFQ010000311.1 GCA_937863215.1 uncultured Pseudomonadota bacterium | reverse complement strand
GCTACCTGTTCGGCAACATCCTCATGCTCTCGCCCACCGAGCTGTACTGGATGGCAATCCTCGACGTGGTGCTAGTGCTGCTGGTGTGGTGGCTGCGTCGGCCATTTCTGGCGCTGTGTTTCGACGAAGAATACGCGCGCCTGCGGGGCGTGCCGGTGGTGCCGCTGTATATGCTGCTGCTGTGTATGGTGGCGGTGACAGTGGTGGTGCTGACGCAGGTGGTCGGCCTGATCCTGGTGATCGCCCTGCTCACCCTGCCGGCCGCCATCGCCGGCCAGTTCACCCGCCGGCTGCACCTGATCATGTTCGGCTCGATCGGACTGGGCATGCTGCTGACCTCGGGCGGACTGGCACTGTCGTTCGGGCCGGATTTGCCGACCGGGGCCACCATCATCTTGCTCGCGGGGGTTGGCTATTTGCTGGCATTGCTGGGAAAAAGGCTCAGCCCACGCGCTTGAACATGGTGGTCGGCACAGCTCTGCAACCGGCTCTGGGCGCGCCTTGCAGGCCGGCCTGCAAGCCAGTACCGACGCGGCCTGCAGCCTTGCCAAGTATTGGTGGCGCAAGCCGGATTACAGACTATTTTTATCAAGGCCCAAGCGCGCCGCTTTTGCTATAGTTGCCGCACTTCATCGACAGTCACACGCACTGCACCATGCCCGACCGCTTTCTCAAAGAACCAGCCTTCCGCCACGATACCTTGCAGCAAGTCGGCATTTTGCTGATCAATCTCGGTACGCCCGAGGCACCGACAGCCGCGGCACTCAAACCGTATCTGCGGCAGTTTCTCAGCGACCCGCGCGTAGTGGAGATTCCGCAATGGCTGTGGCAGCCGATCCTGCGCGGCATCATCCTCAATACCCGGCCGAAAAAATCGGCGCAGAAATACGCGCAGATCTGGAGCAAGGACGGCTCGCCGCTGAAGGTCTACACCGAGAAGCTGGCGCGCCAGCTGCAGGGTTTCTGGGGCAACAGCCGGCGTCAGCCGATTGTGGTCGATTATGCGATGCGCTACGGCCAGCCGTCGGTGGAATCGGCGCTGCAGCGGCTGAAACAGCAGGGTTGCCAGCGGATTCTGGCGGTGCCGCTCTACCCGCAGTATGCGGCCAGCAGCACGGCATCGGCGCTGGATGAGGTGTACCGGGTATTGCAGCAGATGCGCAACATGCCGGAGCTGCGCGTGGTGAAGCATTTTCACGATCAGGCCGACTACATTCAGGCGCTGGCGAAGCGGGTACAAAGCCACTGGCAGCGCAACGGCCGGCCGGACAAGTTGCTGATGAGTTTTCACGGCGTGCCGAAATTCTCGCTCGACCGTGGCGACCCCTACCATTGCGAATGCTACAAGACCGCACGGCTGCTGGCCGAGGCGCTATCGCTGGGCAAGGATCAGTACGAAGTGGCATTCCAGTCGCGTTTCGGCAAAGCCGAATGGCTCAAACCCTATGTGGCGGAAACGCTGCAGCGGCTGGGCCAGGCCGGCACCGGCAAGCTGGATGTGATCTGCCCCGGTTTTGTTGCCGATTGCCTGGAAACCCTGGAAGAAATCGCCATCGAGGGCAAACAGACTTTCCTCGCCGCTGGCGGCAAGGAATACCGCTACATCCCCTGCCTCAACGACGAAGCCTACTGGGTGGATGCGCTGATCGCCATCGTCGAACCGCATCTGGCCGGCTGGATTGATCCGGCTTTCGAGCCGCAACAGGCCAAGCTGGCAGCCGGCCTGAGCGGCGAGCGTGCCCGGGCGCTGGGCGCGGCGCAGTAGATAGCCGCACAACATTAGAGCCCAGTGCTCTAAAGCGACTCAAGAAATCCTGCCATCGGCCGATAACCGACTGTAATCGCTACAAATCCCAAGCCGCGGCAACAGCGGCCACCTCGGCAGGAGGTTGCCATGCACATTCAACAGAGCAATATTTCAATGGCCAGCCAGCACTTGGCCTCGCAGCGCTACCAGCAGCACGAACGCCTTGAAAGCTGGGTTGGCCAGCGTCCGGGCAACGCCGCGCGCGGGCCGGCGCAGGATCAGGTGTCGTTGTCGCAGCGTGGCCGCACACTGGCGGCCGAAGCGCAAGACAAGGCCGACAAGAGCCGGGCGGTAGATAAATCGCACGACGCCAAGGACGAGGAAAACCTGCCGCCGCAGCTACGCCTGATCAAAATGGCAATCGAATCGCTGACCGGGCAAAAAATTAAGCTGGTCAATCTAGACAGCGTATCGCTCGACAGCGAGCACAGTGAATCCATGCAACAGCTT
>CALMFQ010000310.1 GCA_937863215.1 uncultured Pseudomonadota bacterium | reverse complement strand
TCGACCAGATCACCATTTCCCGGTCGCCAATATCGACATCCCACCAGCGCGTCGCACGCCATTTGGCTGCCACGTCGTGGCTGATACGGGTATTGCTGATATTGAAGCGCAGCGGGTCACCGGTCGAGCCGGTAGTGGAAAACAGCTTCACCGGCTCCGGCAAATCGGAACGCAGGCGGTCGAACTGGCTGCGGATGATGTCCTTGCTCAGCAGCGGCAGGCGTGCCAGATCGGCGACAGAGTTGATCGTCGCCGGGTCGAAACCCAGTTCGCGGAACAGATCGCGGTAATACGGCACATGTGTACCGCATTCGCAGAGAAAAGCACGCAGCCGGCGCAGCTGCAGCTCGCCGATCTGCTGCGGCGTCAGCCATTGGCTGCGCTCCAGCGCGCGCTTTATCGCCACGGTGTCGTGATGCTTGAGCTTCTCGTGCAGCGGAAACAGCACATTGGCGGCAAGCGCAGTGTACAGATCCACCTCAGCGCCCCTTTGCCGCAATCAGCGCACGATACGCCGCCAGCCATTGCTCGCGCACCACCGGCCAGGCATAGCGCTGCGCCTCAACCAAGCCGGCGTCAGCCAAGCCGCGCGACACATCGGCGTGTTGCAGTATCTGCAGCATTGCCGCAGCCATCGCCTGTGGATCGCCTGCCGGCACCAGCAGGGCGGTACGTTGATGTTCAGCGACAAACGGCACGCCGCCAACATTGGTCGATACCACCGGCACAGCGCTGGCAAACGCCTCCAGAATCGAAATCGGCATATTGTCGACGGTGCTCGGGTTCAGCATCAGGTCGGCCGACGCATACAAGGCGTTCATCCGGTCGTTGTCGATGCGGCCGCAGAAATTGACCGCGGCAGCAATGCCCAGCTCGCTCGCCAGTTGCTGCAGATTGGCCAGCTCCGGGCCGGAGCCGGCAACGGTCAGTCTTGCCTGTGGCAGCTTCCGATGCACGCCGGCAAACGCGCGCAGCGCGGTCGGGATGTCGTACAGCGGCTCCAGATTACGGGTGACAATCACGTGCGGATCGGGCCGGCCATGCTGCGCCTGACGCGGCTTGAAGCGGGTCAGATCGATGATATTGGGGATCACCTTGGCATCGGCGCCGAATTTGCCGAATACCTGGCGCAGAAAGCCAGAAGGCACAATCAGACCATCGGCCTGCTGCAAACTATGCAAGGCGAAGCCGGATGCCTGGGCGAAAAACGCCTCGGCACCGCCGCCCCGGTAATTGATCAATACCGGCGTGCCACGCAGCCGGGCGATGTAGATTGCCGGCAGCGCGAACAGATACCAGGACCAGCCGGAATTGGCCATCACATGCATCACGTCGGCCCGGCCGGCAGCGCGCCACAGCGCCAGCTGGTACGGAACCAGCCGGAACAGCGCACGAATGCCCTTGAGCTTTTCCACCCACGCCGGCCGGTATGGCGCATTGACCTGCACCACCTCGACCTGCACGCCCTCCTCGCCCAGCAACCGCGCTAGCTGGCGACACTGGTTGGCCATGCCGCCGGACGGTGGCGGCAAGGGGCCGACGAGAGCAAGTCGCAGCGGGCTCATCGCCGTTTGTCCTCGATCAGCGCCGGGTAAATGTTACGGTAGCGGCCGACGCTATTGGCCCAGTTACGCTCGGTTTCAACATAGTGGCGCCCGGCAGCCTTGATCGCCGGCCAGCGTTGCGAGTTGGCAATCAGCTCCAGCACCACCCGTGCCAGATCGGCGGCATCGCCGGCCTTGAACAACACGCCGGTAACATCCGGTTGTATCAATTCGCGATGTCCGCCAACATCACTGGCAGCGACCAGCCGGCCTTGCGCCATTGCTTCCAGCGGCTTCAACGGCGTGACCAGCTCGGTCAGGCGCATCGACAGACGCGGGTAGACCAGCACATCGACCAGATCGTAATAATGCGTCACTTCGCTGTTCGGCACCCGGCCGGTAAATATCACCTTGTCCGCCACGCCCAGCCGCTGCGCCTGTTCTCGCAGAGCTTGCTCCTGAAAGCCACCACCGGTGAGCAACAGGCGAATTTCCGGATTGCTTTGCAGCATCAGCGGCAGTGCATCGAGTAATACATTCAGACCTTCGTAGGCGTAGAACGAGCCGATGAAACCAAGCACGGTTTTGCCGGCCAGTCCTAATTTGGCCTGCAGCTCAACATCCGGCGCACCGCCAACGGTGAATTTCTCGATATCCACCGCGTTCGGAATCACCGTTACCTTGCTGGCAGGAATACCGCGCGCAACGATATCGCTGCGCAGGCCCTCGCAAATGGTGGTGACCGCATCGACGTGTTTGATGGCATAGGTTTCCAGCGCACGGGTGGCACGGTAACGCAGCCCCCATTCCTTGCTGGTGCCGTGGTCAACGGCGGCGTCTTCCCAGAAAGCGCGGATTTCGTACACCACCGGGATGCCCAGCTTTTTGCCGACACGCAGCGCGGGAATTGCATTCAACACTGGCGAATGCGCATGCAGCACATCCGGCTTGATTTGCCGCGCCACCTGCTCCAGCCGCTCGGTGGTGGCGTTGATCAGGGCAATTTCGCTCAATACCGGCTTGCTGACCATGAAACCAGTCGCCGGCGGGGTGCGGTAGAAATGCAGGCCATCGACGGTTTCTTCCAGCACGTTGCACTTTTCCTGTTTCGGGCTGGTGAGGTGAAATGTTTGCCAGCCGAGCTTGCGCTGTTCGCGCAGGATCGCCGCGGTGCGGAAGGTATAGCCGGAATGCAGCGGGATCGAATGATCGAGAATGTGCAGAACCTTGATGCTCATTGCGCCACTCCGCCGCCCACGCCGCCCGAATGACGCAGAAACGCTTCAAACATCAACAAGGTCCACAACGGCGCACTGTAATCGCGCAGGCCGGATTGGTGATGATCGACCAGTTCCTGCAGATAGCGCTGGTTGAACATGCCGGTGGCGGCGAGCGTCGGGCCAAGCACGGCGTTACGCACCCGTTCCTTCAGCGGGCCGCGGAACCAGCTGGCCAGCGGCACACCAAAACCCTGCTTCGGCCGGTACATGATGTCATTCGGCAGATACGGTTCCAGCGCTTTCTTCAGGATGTATTTGCCTTCACCGCCACGCAGTTTCAGCTCTGGCGGCAGGCCGGATACCCATTCCATGGTCGGATGATCCAGCAACGGTTCGCGTACCTCCAGCGAGGTTGCCATCGAGGCGCGGTCAACCTTGGTCAGGATGTCGCCGACCAGATAGGTTTTCATGTCCAGATACTGGATCAGCGATAGCGGGTGATCGGTTGGCGAATTGGCTGCATGGCGGCGCATCACTTCGACCGCCTGATAGCCATTCAGCTGCTGACGGAATTGCGGCGAAAACAGACTGCGGCGCATCGAATCGCGGAAAATCGAAATACTGTGGAAATAGGCCTCGACCGAATCGCGCGCCAGTGATTCGAATGTCGACTTGGCGCGGAACACCCGCGGAGCCCAGTCGGCTTTTGGATACAAGCGGCCGAGCGAGCCGAACAAGGCTCGACGCATGCCCAGCGGCAGCCGCTCGCGCAGCTTTTCTTCCATCAGGTGCATACGATAGCGACGGTAGCCGGCAAGATGTTCGTCGCCACCGTCACCCGACAGCGCCACCGTCACCCGCTTGCGCGCCAGTTCGCAGACACGGAAAGTCGGCAACGCCGAACTGTCTGCGTACGGTTCATCGTACATACCGGCCAGCTTGTCGATCAGCGGAAAATCGTTTGGCTCAACCTGCTCGACGTGATGGCGGGTGTGATAACGGTCAGCCACCTGCTGCGCAAATGCCGATTCGTTGAATTTCGGATCGCCAAACGAAATCGAGCAAGTATTGACCGGCTCAGCCGACGACTGTGCCATCAGCGCCACCACCGCACTGGAATCGACCCCACCGGACAGGAATGCACCCAGCGGCACCTCCGACACCATGCGGATTTTCACCGCCTCGTGCAGGCGGCGCATCAACTCTTCCTGCGCCTCCTGTTCACTGATCTTGCCCCCCGACTTGAACGGCATATCCCAGTATTGGCGCTGTTGCGGCAAAGGCTGGCCACGTTTGATAGTCAAGGTATGGCCTGGGTTGAGTTTGAAGCAGCCCTGATAAATGCTGCGTGGCTCGGCGATATAGCCAAAAGCAAAATATTCCTCCACCGCCAGCGGATCGAGCTTGCGCTGAAATTGCGGATGCGCGGTCAACGCTTTCAGTTCCGAGCCGAAAATCAGCGTGCCGTCTGCCAGTTCGGCGTAGAACAACGGTTTGACGCCAAACCGGTCGCGCACGATGAACAGGGTTTCCTGCTTGCGATCCCACAAGGCAAATGCAAACATGCCACGGAAGCGTTCGACGCAAGCCTCGCCCCACTCTTCCCAGGCGTGAACGATGACTTCTGTATCGGAATGCGTGCGGAAAGTGTGGCCCTTGGCGGTCAGCTCCGGCACCAGCTCCTGGAAGTTGTAGATTTCGCCGTTGAAAATCACTACCACCGAGCCGTCTTCGTTGAACAGCGGCTGCTGGCCGCTCGACAGATCGATGATCGACAGGCGGCGATGCCCCAGGCCAACCCCCGGCTCCAGATGCAGCCCGCCTTCGTCCGGGCCGCGATGCAACTGGCTGTCGTTCAAGCGTGACAGCAGCTCGCGGTCGTAATCCTGCTTGCCGCGCAAATCAAATAAGCCAACGATGCCGCACATGGTTTTCCGGATCCTGAAAGTTTCTATTCGTTACGTCGAGCGGCGACAAAGCAGACCCACGGCAGACAGCACCCCGCTAGCGCTGCATGCCGTGGGCCACGCTGGCGGCCAGCGTACTGTATTGCTGCTGCCAGAACGCTGCGAGCTGCGCCTCTGCCCGGAGCGCGTCGTCGGCCGGAGCATAAGCGACCACCGCAACGCCTGCGCCATGTCGTCCAAGCAGGTGCGAACGCAGCTGCAGCCATTTGGCCCGATAATCGTTGGCAACCTGCTCGCCATCGATCAGGTAGAACTGCTGTAGCAGCCATTTGCCACCCGGGCCGCGCACCAGGCTCTGTTTGACGGAGCCGATCGGCATCGGCTGCACGGTTTGTTCAAGCAACTGCCATGCCCGCTCCTCTGCAGCCTGGAACGGCGTATTGGTCGAAGTCACCAGCCGGCCTTCGCCGGCAGCGCCGGAATAGGCGGCAAGATACATACCGATGCGTGCGTCGCCATTGCTCCAGACCTGCTGCAGGCTGGTAGCAGGCAGGGCAAACGCCGGCCGGGGATCGTTGACACCCGGCGCCTGTTGCTGCCATGGCGCGGTCAGATTCGGCTGCAGCGATGGCGGAGGGCCGACATACGGGCGCGCCAACAATGTTGTCACGCCCAATCCGGCCAACAACGCCAATAACAGCGGCACGCCCCACCACAGCGGGAACGCCGCATGCTCGCTGCGCGCCAGTATCGCTGCCTCGGCCTGCCAGTCCGGATCCGGATCGCGCCAATGCGAGCCGATCCAGAACAGGGCCAGCATCACAATGCCGAAAAACACCCAGCCATAAATCAGGTGATCGACACCGACCGCCAGTTTCATTCCCGACAGGTGCCCGAGCATCACGATCATATAGGCGCGCACACCGTTGGCGAGGATCGGCAGCAGCAGCGAAACTACGATGAACAGAGCGCGCTTGAGCGCGGACTGATAATTCAGGTAGGCATACAGCAGGCCCAGCGTGCCGGATGCGATCAGATAACGCAGGCCGCTGCAGGCCTCGACTACTGACCAGTTACCGGACGGAATCACGAACGACAAGCCCTCGCGATATACCGGAATCCCGCTCAGGCGCAGGGCAGCGACGGTGAAATCGGCGGTGAAATTCATCATCGGCAGCAGGAATACCTCGCCGGCCGGCACCATCAGCAACAGATACAGCAGGGGAAAGGCAATACTGGCGGCGACCCGGTTGCCCAGCAATGCCCAGACCGTAGCCGGCAACATCGCCACCAGCGCGAATTGCGCCACCACCCCCACCTGCGCCAGCTCGGCAACGCCCCACAACAAACTGCAGGCCAGCAGAACCAGCAATCCGAGCCAGCTCGGCTGCGGCGCCAGCGCCAGCACCTTGGCGCGGATGCGCCAGATCAGCCACAGCGAAATCGGTGCGATCACAAAGCCATGGGCGAAAGTTTCCGAACGATACCAGATGGCGACGATCGAGCTGACGGTCGTCCAGTAGCTGCCCAGCAGCAGCAGCAGCGTGACCGCGGTCAGCGGCAGCAGCATGCGCCAGGCCGGTGCAACAGGAGCAACCGGCGGCAACGAAGCGGATTGCGAAGTCATGGGGTCAATGGATCCTTAAGGGCTACCGGCGGCCGAAAACATCCGCTCGAACAGGGCCAGGTTTTTCTGCCAGTCGTAGCGCTGCCGTACGCATTCGCGCGCCCGCTGCGCCATTTCCGGTGCGCCGTCTGCCAGCACGGAACTGACTGCGGCAGCGAAATCCGCAGCCTGATCGGCAACCAGAAAATGCTGCCCGGCTTCCGCATCGATTCCCTCGGCGGCCTGCGGCGACGCCACCACCGGCCGCGCCATCGCCATCGCCTCCAGTACCTTGTTCTGCACGCCACGTGCAATACGTAACGGTGCCACGGCGACGTCGGCGAAGCGGAGATACGGCCGCATATCCGGCACCGAGCCGGTCACCAACACCCCCGGCAGCTGCGCCAGCGCCTTGACCTGCTCGGTCGGCCGCGCGCCGGCAATGTAAAAACGCAGCCCGGCATGCTGTCGCTGCAGCAACGGCAGCACTTCACGTGCAAACCATTCAACCGCATCGACATTCGGCCAGTAGTCCATTGCACCGGTAAACACCACCACCGGCCCACCGACAGAGTACGGGTTGTCGTAGGCCAGCGCCGGATCGAAATAGCCGGCATCGACGCCATTGTTGACATGGGCGATCCTGTCGGCACCAAAACCGGACAGCTTGCGATAGTCGCGCGCTTCGGCCACCGACACGAAAGTGGTGGCCTGGAATTCGCCCGAAACGGCGCATTCGAACTGGCGCAATTTGCGCGCCTCGCGGCCGTAGATCCACGACAGCGGCCAGGGCTTGGCTTGCGCATACTGTGCCCATTTGTCCGAATCGATATCGACAAAATCGGCGATCCGCGTCAGCTGCGGATGGCGGCGCAGGTATTGCGCCATTTGCGACGAAAACACCAGCGCCTTGTCGATACCCTGGGTACGGATGGTGTCATCGACCCAGCGCTGCATGCCGGCATGGCGGTAGAACGGCAGCGATAGCGCCTCACCGGTCAACAGGCCGGTCAGGCTCCTGAGTTTGCCCAGCCGCGGGTCGAGCGCTTCGACCCGGCAATCGGCGCACAGCGCGCGCAATTTTTCGACGTACTGCCAATCGTCCGCATCGTCGACAAAGGTACCGAGATAGACCTGGTAACGTTCCGCCAGATATTTCAGCAAGTGATAGGAGCGCACCTTGTCGCCCTTGTTCGGCGGGAACGGGATCCGGTGCACCAGCAGCAGCAGTTTTTCCACTGACTACCCCAGATTCCTGACGATATGCGGGCCGATGGTATTGGCCAGCCACAGCGGCATGCGTTGCCACATCTGGATGAAACGCTGGTATTTGGGATTCAGAGGATTGTGATCCGGCAATGCAGTGGCGGTAACCAGCTGGTATTCGTACGGCAGCGGTGTCGGCTCGAAGCCCCAGTTCTTCTTGAAATCGTAGGCGCCGGTGCCGAGTTTGCTGCGGCCGAAATCGAAGGTTTTCAACCCACGCTCGCAGGCACGGCGCAGCAGATCCCAGTACATAAAATCGTTGCCAGCGGTTTCGCGCGCCAGATCGGTGCCGCCACCGTAATACGGCAACACTTCATCGCGGAAATAGAAACTCAGCACGCTGGCGACCAGATCGTCGCCACGTGTAATGGTCAGCACATCGCAATCCTTGCCGAACACCTCGCGCAGGATACGGAAATATTTCTTGGCAAATACCGGGGTACCCAGACGATGCACGCTGGTCGAATACGCCAGGAAGAAACGCTCGATGCCATCGTCCAGATGGCCTTCGAGCCCGAGCTTGATCGCTTTGCGCACCATCGCCCGCTGCTTGCGCGGAATCGCCAGCATATTGGCTTCGACGTCGGGCAGGATTTCCTTGCGGAAGGTGACGTACAGCTCCTTGTGTGCCCAGTCCGGATGACGGGCTTCCAGTGCGCGGTATTCGAGATGCTCGACTTTGAGTTTCGCCGCCAATGCCTGCGCCGCCTGATCCAGCGCAGCATAGGCCCGCTCCGACACGGCCGCGATGCCGGCATAGACGCAAAACGGCAGGCTGACCAGCGAATGGCCGAACAACAGGCTTTTGACTTCGGCCAGCGGCAAGATGCCTTCGATCCGGCCACCGGCTTCGGCGTAGAGGAACGTGCAACGGTGCCCGAATGCCTTTTCGATCACGGTTTTCCAGCCGGCACGGTGGAAAAACGTAGCCTGCGGGCAAGCGAGGACGAAATCGTCCCAGCGGGAAAAATCGGCGAGCGACAGCTCGCGCACGGTCAATTCGGCAGTTGCGTTCATCGGCAAATCGAAACGGTTCACGCAGCTTGCTCCGTGAGAAAAATCCGGTCCATGCGGTCCCACTGGAAATCCCGCAGCAGTTGGCGGATGCGCGGCTCCATGCGCTTGAGGTTCACATAATGACGGAAGCGGCTCTTGAAACCGATACCCTGCTGCACCGGCTGTTCCGGATCGACTTCCCAGGGGTGGAAGTAGAAAATCGCCGGCTGCCGGTCGCGCCGGTTGATATGGCCGATCATCGCACGCGAAACGGCATACGGCAGCAGACGGAAATAACCGCCGCCGGACGCCGGCCAGTTGCGATTGAACGCGCGGATGGTGGTAGCCGGCAACTCCAGCAAGCCATTGCCGGCAGCCGGTTGATGGGCGAAACGCGGAGCATCCGGCATGCCGTAATGGTCGTGGACAATCGGATAAATGCTGGAACTGTAGCGATGCCCGGTTTCGCGCAAAACGTCGAGCGCCCACATATTGGCGGCACCGATCGAGAAACTCGGGGCGCGATAACCAAGCACCGCTACACCGGCGATATCTTCCAGCAGTTTCTTCGCCGAATCGACATCCTGGCGGAATTCGCTACGCGACTGGTCGGCGGCACGCCGGTGATTGAATCCGTGGCTGGCCAGTTCGTGCCCCTCTGCAACGATGCGCCGCACCTGTTCCGGATAACGCTGCGCCACCCACCCCAAGGTGAAGAAGGTAGCCTTGACACCGGATTCGGCCAACATCGCGAGGATCAGGTCCATATTGCGGGCCACCCGGCACGGTAGCCGATCCCACGATTCCGGTGCGATATGCTGCTCGAACGCCGAAACCTGGAAATAGTCCTCGACATCAATGGTCATTGCATTGCGCATGCTCGGTCTCACCCAGCCGGATTCAGTTCTTGCCGCCAGGGCGCTTGCTGGTCGCCAGATCCAGCACCTGGCGCGCAAGCCGCAGCACATTGCCGACCGACTCTTCCACCCGCGTCAACCGCTCTTCGAACAATTCAACCTGCAACTGGGTGTTCATGTTGACGCGCGAATGCGATTTGACCGGCTGGATCAGATCCTCGGGATCGACAAACGCCATTTCCTGGCGCATCTCATCCACCACCTGCACCACCTGCGGCGCATCGATTTGCTGCAGATCGTCCAGATACCCCATCAGCAGCAGGCGATCCGCCAGCGTGTTGATCATGCGCGGAATACCACGGGCAAAGCGATGGATCTCCTCGTATGCCGCATCGGTGAACATCGGCGCACCGCTCCAGCCGGCCAGTTGCATCCGGTGCTCGATATAGTGGCGGGTTTCCGTTTCGTCCATCGCCCCCAGGTGATACGACGCAATCACACGCTGGCGCAATTGCAACAAGTCTTCGCCACGCAGGGTATCGCGGAACTCCGGCTGCCCCAGCAGGAAACTCTGCAATAGCGGCTTTTCGCCAACCTGGAAATTCGACAGCATGCGCAACTCTTCCACCGCCTTGGCAGTCAGATTCTGCGCTTCGTCAACGATCAGCAGGGCGCGTTGCTGCCGCGCCGCACAGTCGCGCAGAAACGCTTCGATCCGTTGCAACACCTGTACCTTGTTGCCGTCCAGACGATCCAGGCCAAACGCCGCACCGATCATGCGCAGAATGTCATCGGAGTCGAGCTGGGTCGAAACCAGATGCGCGGCAACGATCCCGTCGGTCGGCAGCTTGCGCAGCAGATTGCGCACCAGCGTGGTCTTGCCGGCACCGATTTCACCGGTGACGACAATGAACCCCTCTGCCTGATGCAAGCCATACTCCAGATACGACATGGCCCGCTTGTGGCCCTTGCTGCCGAAAAAGAAGCTCGGGTCGGGAGTCAGCTGGAACGGTTTGGCACGGAGATTGTAGTAGGACTCGTACATGACAATTCGATTAACGGGTTAAAAGGTGCCGACCAGCGACAGCAGTATCGAGTTTTCCGTATAGTCCCGGCTCGAATCGTCGGCTCGTCTGTCGTTGCGACGAAATTCAGCAGTTCCGGACACATGGCGCCCCAGCACATACGACAGGCCAAGCCGCCCATAGGTATTGCGATTCTCGACACCGGACGCCGGCTCCTGCTCGATATTGCCACCCAGCCCTGCAGACAGCGAGGTATTGACCCCGAGGCGATAGCCCCAGTTCAAACCGGCACCTTTCTGCCGGATATGCTCACCGGCACCAGCCGGATTGCCCCCGCCCCACGGCAGCGAAACCTTGTTGGCATCGGAATCGCGCCAATAGACGGTCAACGATGAGTTGCTCTTGGCGGTCGAATACGCAAGATTGGAGGTAAGACTGCGGTCCAGATAACGCCGGTCTGCCAGAACCGTTATCGGGGCCAATCCCTGACTTTGCATCAGCAGGCCGACCAGGGCAGCACGCGCAGCAGCGTCGGGCACAGCCGCCTTCAGGCTGGTGTTATCGTTGAGGCTATTGAATATGGCCAGCGATTCCGGATTGACAAAATCCTGCCGGCCGGTCCGGACATCCTGAACGTATGCAAGACTCCAGTTGAATCTGCGCATATTGTGGCGGAAATTGAACGCCCAGGTTTCACCGGAAAAACGCTTGCCATAGTTCGCATCGAGATTGGTCCGGGCCGATGGTACCCACATCGTGCCGGCGCGCCAGTAAGTCTGGCTGGGCCGGGCCGACGCGACCGTGTCATAGTACCGCTCATATCCGTAGGAAGCATACGGGGTGACACGGGGCGAAACAGTCAGCGTGGCGCTCAGCGCGGCCGACTGCGAGTGGGTTTCGTTCGCAGCCGCGGCAGCAACAGGCTGGTCATAGCGAAAGCGGTCATCGTTTCCCGACAAGTCCAGCCGCAAGGCATCCAGCATGCCACCGGAGGAAATGCCGGCATTGACTCGCTCACCCATACCATCGCCTGCGTGGTTCGAACCGGAAGAACTGACCCCGTATTCCGCAACAGCCACCTCGGCACGCGAAGCATTGGCAAACTGGTGCCGCAACGCCGGGCGCACCGTCCATGAATAGACATCGCGCAGATTCTGTCCGCTGAAACCCGCCGCATCCAGCACGTTCTCGCGCTGCTGGGAAATGGTTGCATTGGCATCCAGAAACAACAGGTTGCTGGCAACTTCCGAGTCAAACTGGGCCGACAGATGCTGATTGTCGTGATGGCTCGCATCGCCGGACCTTTGCTCCAGCGAGTACGCATATCCTACCGAAGCGTTCCAGTGCGGAGCCTTGGCCGACAGGCCAAAACCCGGAGCAATCCGCCAGAACGATTCGTCCTGCTTTTTGTCACCGGCAGCCAGATTGGCATTGTCGGTATAGCCGACACTGACGGGAACGGTAAAAACCGAGCTCCATTCTGCTGCGAGCCCCGATGTCGAGACTCCAACACCACAACCGACCCACAATAGTCGAACCAGCATGTTCATATGAGACAGGTTCCCTGCAAGGCCCGCTGCCGGATGGCTCAGGACGACGTCCGCTGATTATGTCCATAGCCATAGCCGTAGCCATAGCCGCCATAACCTTCTCCATGCAACGAGTCGGACTTGTTCATCAGCAGATTGACGATGTCGCAGCCCTCGATATAACGCAATGACTCGGCCACCGCCTCCTGCGAGGTTCTGCCGGCCTCCACCACCATGACAATCTGCCCCATGTGCGCAGCCAGTTCGCGTGCCTCCGACGTTACCAGCAATGGTGGCGAATCGAAGATCACAATGCGATCGGGGTAGCGGGTAGCGATCTCGTCCAGCAGCTGCACCATGCTCTCGCTCGCCAGCAATTCGGTGGAATGCTTGTGACGCCGGCCGGCAGGCAGGATGCTGAACTTGTCGATATTGGTTTTGAGGAGCACATCGCCAACCTGAACAGTCGGGTCCAGCAACATGTCCATCAATCCGCGTTCGGCACGCAATCCCAGATTGTTCAACACCGACGGCTTGGCCACGTCGGCATCCACCAGCATCACGGTGGTATCGCGCTCCATGGCAATACTCAGCGCCAGATTCAGGGCGCAGAAGCTCTTGCCCTCCGCTGGCAGCGAGCTGGTCACCATGATCAGGTTGCGATGGCGATCCTGGGCATCGGCTGCAGTAACGTTGGTGATCAGCGGCCGCTTGATGACGCGGAACTCTTCCGCGAGCATGGTCTTTTCCGTATCGGGAGTAACATAGCCAAGCGAAGCCAGGCGCTCCAGATCGATCTGAATCTGCTTGCTGCCGCCATCGCCACGGGCACGCGGTGCTACCGGCGCAGCGGCTGCGTGCACCGCAACAGGCGCCACGGCCTCCCTGGCCACTACGGGCCCGGCACCACTCTCGGCAACAGGCGCCGACGGTGCGGCGGCGGTCTGGCCCATCTTGTTTACCGCTTTTTCAATCAGACTCACGGGCAACCCCTGCAGCAAATAATCGGATCATCGTTCTTACCCCAGCAAATGCTTCGGCAACCACGCAATCAACACCATGGCGCCACCATAGGCAAACAACAGGCCGGCAACACCGCCACTGAACATCAGCAGCCCTTTACGCTGGTGCTTTTTCTGCGCAGGAGTCCAGATCATCGAAACCACACCCAGTACCGGCAGGCCGGTCACATCGCGCAACTCCCTGCGGCTATTGAAAGTCGGGCGCAACTGACTCAACAGGAATGCCAACGCAGCCCCCGCCAGCACACTGGCAAGCAGCACACCGGACATCAGCATCGGGCGGTTGGGTGCAGCGGGTGCAGCAGGCACGCGCGGCGGATCGATTACGCGAAAATCGACCACGTTGGCACTGGCATCCATTTCGCCCGACAGGTGCGCCGACTCACGCCGAGCCAGCAGCTGCTCGTAATTCTTCTTGTTGACGTCGTAATCGCGCACCAACTGGGTGTAGTCGGCCTCGACCTGCGGAATGGAATTGGCCGCGGCCTTCTGCGCATTGAAACGCGCAGTGTATTCGTTGACCCTGGCGTTCAGGGCCGCCACTTTGGCTTCCTGATCGGCCAGCGCCACGCGCAACTGCTGCATCGCCGTATTGCCGCCGCCACCGTAACTGGCAGGCTTGCGCTGCTTGGCCTCCTGACGCCGCTGCTCTTCCAGCTGATCGATGATACGTTTTGTGGCAACGATATCCGGATGCTGCTCGGTATAATTCAGGCGCATACCGTCGAGATTCTTTTTCAGCACATTGATACGCGCGTCCAGCTCCGGATTTACGCCCTGTGTATCTTCATTCGGCGCGATCACCACCAACTCGTCGCCGGAAATCTGCGACTTGATCGCATCGCGCGACTTCTGCGCTTCCGACAATTCGAGCTTGGCCTGATTCAGCGCGGTTGCGACGGCCTGCAGCTGGCTGTAGTAATCCTTGCCGTCTTCCGGCATCTGGCCGATATGCTGGCGCTTGAAATCCTTCACCGCATTCTCGGCCTGCTGCAGACGCTGCTCATAGGCCTTGATCTGCTCGTCGAGGAAGCGACGGGTCGAATCCGCATCCTTGCGCTTGTCGCCCAGACTGCCCTCGACAAACAGCGTCAGCAATGCCTGGACCACATTCCGTGCAGACTCCGGCTTGGCATCCTGAAACGAGATTTCGAACAGGTTGTCGCGGCCGGCCCCACGGATCTCGATGCGCTTGGCCAGACGGTCGAGCAGTGCTTCCTTTTCATCCTGAGTCTTGATTTTCAGATCCAGATCGGCCATGCGCACGACCTTTTCCAGATTCGGCCGGCTGATCAGCGTACGGCTCATGATCGATATCTGCTGGTCAACGTTGGGCTGTACCGCGATACCGTTCATCAACGGACGCAAAATGCTTTGCGTATCGACATAAACGCGTGCCGACGCCTCGTAACGATCCGGCATGGTGGTCACGAAGGCCCAGCCACAGATTGCCGCGATCCACGCCAGACCAAGGCCATACCAGCGATAGTTCCAGGCGGCGCGAAGAAACGCCAGTACTTGGGAGACAATATCAGCCATGAAAAGTCAGACTCCTAAACTCTTGGGTGCCGATAGGTCTCAGAACCAGCTCTCGGGAATGATCAGGATATCGCCGGGGCGCATTTCGACGTTTGCTGCCAGATTGCCGCCCTTGACCAAGTCTTCCAGACGCACGGTGAACTGCTGGCGGCCACCATGCATACGCAGAATGCTGGCGTGATTGCCATCGGCAAAATCGGTAATACCGCCAACCGCGATCATCACATCCAGCAGACTCATATTCTGACGATATGGCAATGCCTGCGGCTTGGCAGCCTGGCCGATCACGCGAATCTGCTCGGTGTAAGGCCCGGTAAAACCGGAAACCATGACGGTAACGATCGGCTCCTGAATATATTTCGACAGGCGTTTTTCGATATCGCGCGCCAGTTGCGTCGGCGTTCTGCCATTGGCAACCACATCCTCGACCAGCGGTGTGGTGATCTTGCCGTCCGGGCGCACCGTTACCGAAGTCGAAACTTCCGGATTGCGCCATACCTGGATATTCAGGCCATCGCCCGGGCCGATCAGATAATCCCGCGCCGGTGCAGTCTGGCCGTCATCCTTGTAAGGGGGATATGTCGTACCGCATGCGGCAAGCAAGATCGCGCACAGAGTGATCAGGAACCCTCTCATCAACGAATACATATTCCCCTCCGAATTTCAATAGACGCAGATCAAGCTGCAGCCCGAACACATATACAGCCCGAAACTCTAGCACAATATCATCACGAACACACACACCGGCAATTCATTCGTAATTTCGAATATAAGTCGATTTACACATAGATTCGGATACATAACGCCAGATTACAGAATCCACCTTGCAACAGCCGTCCTGGAGCTGCTTGCGTCAGCGGCATAATATATACGCAAAACCAAATACAACCGGGTTTGGCAAGAAACTACTACTGTTGTTGCAAACAGCCCACCAAGTGGCGCGCACCTTACTTCCCTGGAGCGGATTCACCAGCAGAAAGGAGCGATCTGTAAAAGTCATGTCAACAGAGACTAAGGAAGCGCTGATTTATTCGGCGAGCGGGATGAAGTGCAAGGAGCCCGGCGCGCAGAGCTCTGCATGGCCATTCCACTAGGCGGCAAGCCGCCAAGTGGCTGGTCAAGCGAGACATATCTTTAGATAGGCGAGCTTTCGAG
>CALMFQ010000309.1 GCA_937863215.1 uncultured Pseudomonadota bacterium | reverse complement strand
CGCTTTGTGCTGCACATCTGCAACACCAAGCCATCGTGGACCATGCCCAACTACATCGAAGAAGCGGTCAAGAAAATCCGCGAGCAAGTCGGTGACGAAGAAGTGATTCTCGGCCTCTCCGGCGGCGTCGACTCCTCGGTGGCCGCAGCGCTGATCCACCGTGCAATCGGCGATCAACTGACCTGCGTCTTCGTCGATCACGGCCTGCTGCGCCTGAACGAAGGCGACATGGTGATGGACATGTTCGCACGCAACCTGGGCGTAAAAGTCATCGCCGTTGATGCCAGCGAGACATTCATGGGCTACCTGGCTGGCGTTACCGATCCGGAACAGAAACGCAAAATCATCGGCCGCGAATTCGTCGAAGTGTTCCAGGCCGAGGCAAAAAAGCTGCCGAAAGCCAAATGGCTGGCGCAGGGAACGATTTACCCGGATGTGATCGAATCAGCCGGCAGCAAGACCAAGAAGGCCACCACCATCAAGAGCCACCACAACGTCGGTGGCCTGCCGGAAACACTGAATCTGAAACTGCTAGAACCGCTGCGCGAGCTGTTCAAGGATGAAGTGCGCCAGCTCGGCATCGCCCTCGGCCTGCCGCACGAAATGGTCTACCGCCACCCCTTCCCCGGCCCGGGCCTGGGCGTGCGCATCCTCGGCGAAGTGAAACGCGACTATGCCGAATTGCTGAAACGTGCCGATGCGATTTTCATCGAAGAACTGCGCAATACCAAAAATGCCGAAGGCAAAAGCTGGTACGACCTCACCAGCCAGGCATTCGCCGTGTTCCTGCCGGTCAAATCGGTGGGCGTGATGGGCGACGGTCGCACTTATGAATGGGTGGTAGCGCTACGTGCGGTGGTGACCAGCGATTTCATGACTGCGCACTGGGCAGAGCTGCCGTACGCCTTGCTGGGCAAGGTATCCAATCGCATTATCAACGAAGTGCGCGGCATCAACCGCGTGGTGTACGATGTATCCGGCAAGCCGCCGGCAACCATCGAATGGGAATAATCTCGAACAACCCGCCGCCCGGCGGGTTTGTTTTTTTGTTCTTTAAAGTTGATTTGAATCAGTAAGATTTTATGCTGCAGAAATTATGCTGAAACCTTGCTGGAACGGGGCCAGCACGCAATATCCAATTTTCCCGCAAACAGCCGGCACGACGAGGAGAAACGCCCACCGGCACACACCCATCCAACAATCAGAACGGGAGAGACTACATGGCAACACCGAGCTATTTCAATTCCATCGAGGACTGCGTCGATGCCCTGTTTGCCACAGTCGGCAACCACATCGTACTTGGCATCCCGCTTGGTATCGGCAAGCCGAATCCGCTGGTCAATGCACTGTACCAGCGCGTCAAGGCCAACAAGGCATTCAAGCTGAAAATCATCACCGCACTGTCACTGGAAAAACCGCATGGTCATAGCGATCTGGAAAAACGCTTTCTCGATCCGTTCGTCGAGCGTGTGTTCGGCAATTATCCGGACCTCGACTATGTAACCGACCTGCGCAAAGGCACGCTGCCGGCGAATATCGAAGTCTCGGAATTCTTCATGAAAACCGGCGACTATCTGGATAATGCCAATGCCCAGCAGCATTACATCTATTCCAACTACAGCCACGTGGCGCGTGACATGCTGGTGCAGGGCGTCAACGTGATGACGCAGGCGGTTGCAGCGCGCGAAGTGGACGGAAAGCTGCGCCTGTCGCTGTCGTCCAACCCGGACGTAACGCTCGACGCACTGGACCTGATCCATGCCGACAAGTCGCGCCAGGTGGTCACCATCGCCGTGGTCAACAACGAGATGCCGTTCATGCCGAACGATGCCGACGTGTCGGCCGATATGTTCGATTTCGTTGTGACCGACCCGGCCGCCAGCCACACCCTGTTCGCCCCGCCCAATATGAAAGTGACACTGCAGGATTATGCAATCGGCCTGCATGCCAGCTCACTGGTCAAGGATGGCGGCACGCTGCAGATCGGCATCGGCTCGCTCGGTGACGCCATCGCACAATCGATCATCGTGCGCGAAAAACACAACAGCAGCTATTTCCAGATCATCCAGCAGATCTCCGGCGGGCAACCGAATCCGCTCTGTGAATTCGGCAAATTCGATGAAGGCCTGTATGGCGCATCGGAAATGTTCGTCAACGGCTTCATGCAGCTGATCGATGCCGGCATCATCCGCCGTGAGGTGTTCAGCGACCCGACGCTGCAGCGCCTGTTGAACGACAAGCAGGTCACCACCGACGTCACACCGGGAATGCTGGACCAGCTACTGGAGCAGGAGGCCGTGCAATCGCCGCTGCGCAAGCGCGATTTCAACTATCTGAAGCGCTATGGCATCCTGAGCGACAGTGTCGAATGGCAGGATGGCGAACTGGTAGTTGGCGACGAACGTGTGCCGGCATCGCTGGAAAACCCTGCCAGCCGCGAATTCATTCATGCCAAATGCCTCGGCAGCAAGTTGCGTGGCGGCATTTTCATGCACGGTGGATTTTTCCTCGGCCCCAAGGACTTCTACCAGAAGCTGCGCGACATGGAACCGGAAAAGCTGGCCCACATCGGCATGAGCCGCATCGGCTACATCAACCAGCTTTACGGTCACGAGGAAATCGCACGCCTGCAGCGACGCCACGCGCGTTTCATCAACACCACCATGATGGTCACGCTGCTCGGTGCCGCGGTGTCCGACGGGCTGGACTCGGGCAAGCTGGTGTCGGGCGTCGGCGGTCAGTACAACTTCGTGGCAATGGGCCATGCCCTGCCCGACGCACGTTCGATCCTGATGCTACGCTCGACCCGTGTGCATCACGGCAAGCTGGTTTCCAATATCGTCTGGAACTACGGCCACACCACCATTCCGCGCCACCTGCGCGATGTGGTGATTACCGAATACGGGATTGCCGACCTGCGTGGCCAGAGCGATTCGGAGGTGATCAAACGCCTGCTGGCGGTGGCCGACTCGCGCTTTCAGGATGAATTGCTGCACACAGCCAAGGAAAACGGCAAAGTTGCACGCGACTACGAAATTCCTGCCTCGCAGCGCAGCAACCTGCCGGACATCGTCGAATCGCGCCTCAAACCGTGGCGCGATCTGGGCCTGCTGCCGGACTTTCCGTTCGGCACCGACTTCACCGAAGACGAACTGACCATCGTGCGTGCACTGCAAAAGCTGAAGCATGCTACCGAGCACCCGCTGGAACTGGTAAAAATGATCATCGGCAATATTTTTGCCGACAAGGCGGTGCCGGAGAAATACCTGGAACGCATGCATCTGGAAGAAGCGCACGGCATCAAGCTGAAGCTGGTACGCAAGCTGTTTGTCGGCAATCTGTAGCGACAATGCGCAACCATAAAAAGCCCCATCGGTTGATGGGGCTTTTTATTTACCGCATGGGTTGTTGTTAGGTTCTGTTGACGTTAGTTTCGCGGCTGCGCTGGCAGGTAAAAATGCCAGCCACAAGGCACGTGACGCTGATAATAATGGATTATTTTCGAGGAGCGTAACGCCGTGGATGGCATTTTTACCTGCCAGCCCGAAGGGTTTGACGCACTTCAGGCACAAAATCGCGTCGTAAACCGCTGGTGCAGATCACTGCACGGCGCGTTTTACTCCTTGTTTTGTATCCCGAATTGCGTCAAACGCAGTCGTGAAACTAACGTCAACAGAACCTAATGCAATACACCTGCCGTGAGCAGGAACATGGCGACACTGCAGCCGATCGCGGCAAACCAGAGCAGCGAACGCAACCAGGCAATATCGGCGATGTACACCAGCCCATAGGCGAGGCGCAGGCCGATGAAAGCCATTGCCAGCCGATCCAGCGCCGGCTGCGGCGCATGCAGCTGGTGCGCGATGATGACAGCAGCGGCAAACAGTGGAAACGCTTCCAGTGTATTCAGATGCGCCCAGTGCGCGCGCTGGCGCCAGCCGGTCTGCTGTGCCAGATATTCACGCGGGCTGCGGTTGCTGTAACGCGGATGGGCCTTGGCGGCCAGCACCCACGGATAAGGCAGCAGCGCCGCCAACAGCACGCACCAGTAAGCAGTTGTCATTTGGTTTCTCCTCGCAACGATATTGTCGATATGACCGACGGTCATGCTACGCAATCGGCCCACAGCGGGCAAGACTTAGCAAAGCGGGAAACGGGAGGCAAAAGCGGAAAAAGCAAAAGGGCAGCCATAAGCTGCCCTTTTGCGGAATTTTTGGCGCGCCCGGAGCGATTCGAACGCCCGACCCTTTGGTTCGTAGCCAAATACTCTATCCAACTGAGCTACGGGCGCGCTGCCAAAATCCTCTGAAACAGAAACTCAACCATGTTAGTTTGGCGCGCCCGGAGCGATTCGAACGCCCGACCCTTTGGTTCGTAGCCAAATACTCTATCCAACTGAGCTACGGGCGCGCTAACTAATCTGGCGGAGAAAGAGGGATTCGAACCCTCGATACGGGTTTTGGCCCGTATGCTCCCTTAGCAGGGGAGTGCCTTCGACCTCTCGGCCATTTCTCCGTTTCAGAAGAGGCGCCATCATAGTGATTTTCACCGAGGGCGTCAACACGCAACGGAGAAAATCTTTACTCTTCCGCCATCGGCGCAACGATGCTGTAACCGGCGTCAACATGGGTGATTTCGCCGGTAATCCCGGAAGCCAGATCGCTCATCAGGAACGCAGCAACATTGCCGACTTCCTCGATCGATACATTGCGCCGCAACGGCGCGTTGGCGGCAACATGGTGCAGAATCTTGCTGAAGCCGGTGATGCCGGCAGCGGCCAGCGTCTTGATCGGGCCGGCGGAAATGCCGTTGACACGGATACCGCGCTGACCGAGGCTCAAGGCGGTATAGCGCACACAGGCTTCGAGGCTGGCCTTGGCCAGCCCCATAACGTTGTAGCTCGGCATTGCGCGTTCGGCACCGAGATAGCTGAGCGTCAGCAGCGCCGCGTTGTCGCGCAGCTGGTCGCGCCCGCCCTTGGCCAGCGCAGCCAGGCTATAGGCGCTGATATCGTGCGCCACGGCAAACGCCTCGCGCGAGATCGATTCGAGGAAATCCCCTCCCAGCGCCTCGCGCGGTGCGAAACCGATCGAATGCACGATGCCGTCGAAACCTTCCGGCCAGTGCTGCTTCAGTTGCGCGAACATATCGCCGATTTCCTGGTCACTGCTGACGTCGCAACGCAACACGATATTACTGCCAAATTCGGCGGCCATTTCGACCACGCGGTCCTTGAGCTTGTCGACCACGTAAGTGAAAGCCAGTTCTGCGCCTTCGCGCTGCATTGCCTGCGCAATCCCGTAGGCGATCGAGCGGTTCGACAGCAGGCCGGTGAGCAGAATTCGTTTGTTGGCGAGGAAACCCATAAATACCTCAAGCAGATAAAGTGCGGCAGATTATACCCGGCCGCAGACCTCGGGTAATAGGCATTATCCCCGGCGTGGGTCAAACACGCCGGTTCCTGAATGGCACGGGGGCACGCTCATGCCGCCTCCCGGTGTTGCCGGCATAATTGCTCCAGCGCCGCCATCACCGTCGGCACATGGTTTTCGCGGCGCAGTTGCTGGTGCAGCTCGCCCGCCTGCGGATAATTGCGCCGCAGATACATCAGCCATTGCTTGAGCCGGCCCGGGCAATGTTGCGGCACGCTGGTCTTGGCTACCACGGCGCGGTAAAAAGCCAGCAGCATTGGCAACAGCGCCTCCCAGCCCAGTGGCACAACCGCCCTGCCTGCTACCGCGGCACGAATCTGCCACGCCAGATCCGGCATCGAGATCAAGCCGCGCCCCAGCATCACGTTATCGCAACCGCTGATTGCGCGACAACGCAAATAGTCGGCAGCAGACCAGATTTCACCATTGGCAATCACCGGTACCGCCACTTCCTGCCGAATCCGCGCGATCCACTCCCAGTAGGCTGGCGGACGGTAGCCATCGGTCTTGGTGCGGGCATGCACCACCAGCTCCGCCGCGCCGCTCTCTGCCAGCGCTCTGGCGCAATCCAGTGCCAGATCGGTATCGCTGTAGCCGATACGCATTTTCGCGGTGACCGGAATGTGCAGCGGCACGGCGCGACGCACTTCGGCCATGATCTGGCGCAACAGTTCCGGCTCCTGCAGCAACACCGCACCGCCGCGATGGCGGTTGACCGATTTGGCCGGACAACCGAAATTCAGATCGACCACCGGCGCGCCCAGCTCGGCCGCGCGCGCGGCGTTGTCGGCGAGACAGGCCGGATCGCTGCCCAGCAGCTGTACCCGTACCGGCGTGCCGGCACGTGTCCGGGCACCGTGCATCAGTTCGCTGCCAATGCGCTTGAACGTGCGCGGCGGCAGCAGCGTGTCGGTGACACGAATGAACTCGGTCACGCACCAGTCGATGCCGCCCACAGCGGTGAGGACATCGCGCATGACGTCATCGACCAGGCCTTCCATCGGCGCCAGCGCAATAATCAATTCCGGCTCGCAATCTGTTGAAAACGCGCGATTATAGCCGATTACCCACGCCGCGCTGAGCCGCTATAATGCAGCACTTGAATTTTCCGGACCGATCCGCATGCTGCGTTTTTCCGCCAATCTGTCGATGCTGTTCACCGAGCTGCCGCTACTGCAGCGTATTGCCGCGGCACGCCAGGCCGGATTCGATTGCATCGAGATCCAGTTTCCCTACGATGTGCCGCTGACGGAACTGCAACAGGCAGTTACGGCCGCCGGCGTCGGAATCGCGCTGATCAACGTACCGGCGGGCGACCTGATGCAGGGTGGCGACGGCCTCGCCTGCGTACCGGGTAAGGAACGGGAATTTGCTGCGGCGGTGGAACAGGCGGTCGAATACGCACACGGCCTGCAGGTGCCGCAAGTCAATGTGCTGGCCGGCCGGGTGGCACCAGAGGTCACGCGCGCGCAAGCGCTGACAACGCTGAGCGCCAACCTGCAACTGGCCGTGCCCCGGCTTGCGGCAGCCGGCATCGGCACCACGATCGAAGCGATCAACCATTTCGACATGCCGCGCTTTGCCGTCAATAGCGCCGCAGACATGCTGCAGCTGCTGCAACAGGTCAATCTGCCGACGCTGACGATGCAGGTGGATCTGTATCACATGGCGCGCATGGGCGAAGACCTGCAGCAATTGCTGCGGCAACACTGGCAACGCATCGGCCATATCCAGTTTGCCGATGCCCCCGGCCGCGGCGCTCCGGGAAGCGGTGAACTGCCGTGGGCAACGTTATTCCGTCTGATCGGCGAGCTCCCGTACGCCGGCTATTGCGGAGCGGAATACAAACCGGGCGGCAATACCGAGGCCACACTGGGATGGCTCGACCAATACCGGGGCTGATTACTCGGAAACTTCCAGCGGCGGCAGCCCGTGCCGGCTGCGGGCACGGTTGCAGGCGGCGCTGAACACGCCCACCTCGGCCAACGGCGCGAATTCACGGCATGGCGACGGCCGGTGTTCGTAAATGCCGCACCTGGCCGACTCGCCAACCTTGCCGACCAACGCCACACAGCGCGGCCGGGCATGATCGGTGCCGCGCAAACGCCACAACGTCGCGGTTTCCTCGTTTGCCAATGCGGCAGGAACAAAACCGCCCGGCTCGCTATCCAGCTCGGAATAATGAAAAGTGACACGGAACGCGGCGCAGCATGCGCCGCAGGCAAGACAGGGATTGCTCATCTTTGGGTCGATTTTTTCGAGGAAAATAGCCGCAGTGGCGCATATTACCATCCGCAACCAGAGCTGCGACACGATACAACCGTTGAACACGCATTACCCGATCCGCCCGATGCAGAGGCACGACCTGCAGGCAGCGCTTGAGCTGCAAAACTGCATCTACCCGCCGGCATACCACGAGCCGACTGACGTATTTGCCAGCAAACTGGCGCTGGCGGCGCCATTCTGCATGGTAGCGGACGGAGCCAGCGGCATCGTCGGCTACCTGCTGGCGCATCCGTGGCGCATCGACCGGCCACCGCC
>CALMFQ010000308.1 GCA_937863215.1 uncultured Pseudomonadota bacterium | reverse complement strand
CAATTTCAACCGCATGGCCGGCTCGGTGCAGCAGAAGATGCAGGAGTTGCGCGCCAGTGAGAGCGAATACCGTGCGCTGTTCGAGCAAGCGGCGGTAGGCATGGGGCATATCGGCGTCCAGGATCATTGCTGGTTGCGCGTCAATCCGAAGCTGGCGGAAATCCTCGATTGCGAGCCGCAGCAATTACTCGGCAAGAGCTTTACCGCGATGTTCCAGCCGGCCGACATGCCCACCGTCGAGCGCAACCGTACGCGCCTCGATTCCGGCGAGCGCCAGGTGTTCGAGAACGATGTCCAGTTGCGCCGCACCGACGGCACATTGGTCTGGTCCAGGCTGACCGCTTCGCTGCATCGCAACGAGGCGGGCGAACCACAGTACTACATTGCCGTCGTGCAGGACGACAGCAAGCGCAAGGCGGCAGAAGCGGAGCTGGAGCACTATCGCATACATCTGGAAGATCTGGTGGCGCAGCGCACTACCGCGCTGGCGGCTGCCAATCGCGAGCTGGAATCGTTCAGCTATTCGGTTTCGCACGACCTGAAAGCGCCGCTGCGCTCGATCGACGGCTTCAGCCAGATTCTTGCCGAAGACTACGAGTCCTTGCTCGACAACTCCGGGCGCGATTATCTGCAGCGCATCCGTCGCGCGGTGCAGCACATGGGGCGGCTGACCGATGCGCTGCTGTCGCTGGCCAAGGTTGGGCGCGGCGAATGCCGGCTGGAGACGCTGGATTTCAGCGATCTGGCACAGGGAGTGGTCGATGATCTGAAGATTGCGCATCCCCGGCACAAGGTCAATGTCGTGGTTCAGCCGGGAATGCAGATTGTTGCCGACGCCAACCTGCTGCGTACGGCAATGCAGAGTCTGCTCGACAACGCCTGGAAGTTCACCGGCAAGGCTGCCGATCCACAGGTGGAAATCGGCAGTTTCAACGTGCAGGGCAATACGGTGTTTTTCGTGCGCGACAACGGTGCCGGCTTCAATCCTGCCTATTCCTCGCGTCTGTTCGGTGTATTCCAGCGCCTGCATACCGCGGAAGAGTTCCAGGGTACCGGCGTCGGGCTGGCGACGGTGCAGCGTGTGATCCATCGCCATGGCGGGCGCATCTGGGCCGAGGCCGAACCGGGACAGGGGGCGGTATTCTATTTCACCATCCAGCCCGAAGTCCGGGCGGCAGCGGCCTGAGCGGGGTGATGCCGATGCAGCGCATGCACGCAGCAGCATGGATCGTGGCACTCGCACTGTCGGCGCCGGCCCGTGCCGACATGGTGGCGGCACGGAAATGGCTGCAGGGTGAATTTGCCACCAGCGCCATTACCCCGCAGCAGCAATTGCAGGAAATGGCCTGGTTTGTCGAAGCGGCCAGGCCATACCGCGGCATGACGGTGCGCGTCGCCTCGGAGCAGATCGGCACGCATTTCTACGAACGCGACATGCTGGCCAAGGCGTTCAGCGAGATCACCGGTATCAGGGTGATCCACGAAACCATCCCGGAAGGCAAGCTGGTCGATACCCTGTTCGAGCAGATGAACAGCGGGCGCAACTTTTACGACGCCTACGTCAACGATACCGATTCGATCGGCCGGCATTCGCGCTCCAGCCAGACGGTAGCGCTGTCGGCGTTCATGCGCGGCGAAGGCAAGGATGTAACGCTGCCAACGCTGGACGTGCACGATTTCATCGGCCGCAGTTTCGGCATCGGCCTGGATGGACAGCTGTATCAGCTGCCGGATCAGCAGTTCGCCAATCTCTACTGGTTTCGCCACGACTGGTTCAGCCGGCCGGAGCTGAAACGGCGTTTCCGCGCAAAATACGGTTACGATCTGGGCGTGCCGATCAACTGGCGCGCCTATGAAGACATCGCCGATTTCTTCACCAACGACGTCAAGATCATCGACGGAGTGCGTGTCTACGGCCATCTGGATTACGCCAAATTCCATCCGTCGCTGGGCTGGCGTTTTTCCGATTCCTGGCTGTCGCTGGCCGGTACCGGCGATAAGGGCATTCCGTTCGGCCGCCCGGTGGACGACTGGGGAATTCGTGTCGAAGGCTGTGTACCGGTCGGCGCCAGTGTGGCGCGCGGTGGCGAAACCAACGGCCCGTCGTCGGTCTATGCCTTGCAGAAATATATCGACTGGCTCAACGCCTATGCGCCGCCGGAGGCGCGCGACTACACCTTCGACGATATCGGCACGGCATTGCAGAAAGGCAATATCGCGCAGATGAATTTTCTCTATACCGTCAACACCCCGGCACTGACCAAGCCCGGCTCGCCGCTGGTCAATGCGGACGGCACGCCGCGCTGGCGCTATGCGCCCAGCCCGCACGGCAGTTATTGGGAAGAGGGGATGAAACTCGGCTACCAGGATGCCGGCGCCTGGACGCTGCTCAAATCGACACCGCTGCCACAGCGCAAGGCGGCGTGGCTGTATGCGCAGTTCACCGTATCGCACACGGTTTCGCTGAAAAAGACGCTGGTCGGTCTGACGCCGATCCGCGAATCCGATCTGAACGCAGCGGCAATGACCGCGATTGCGCCCAAGCTCGGCGGGTTGGTCGAGTTTTACCGCAGCCCGGCGCGCGTCGCGTGGACGCCGACCGGCACCAATGTGCCGGATTACCCTGGCATGGCACCGCTGTGGTGGCAGAACATCGGCCTGGCGATCTCCGGCAAGCTGAATGCGCAGCAGGCGATGGACCGGCTGGCGCAGCAAATGGATCAGGTCATGGCGCGTCTTGCCGACGATCCGCGTATGGCGCGTTGCCGGCCAAAACTCAATCCGCCTGTCGATCCGTCCGTATGGCTGGGGCGGCCGGGAGCGCCGAAACCGGCGCGGGTTACCGCCGCCGAGCGCGGCGAAACCATCGCCTACGAAGCCTTGCTGCGCGCCTGGCGCGAGGGCAGGGTGCGCTGAGTTTTGCCGGCGTGCTACAATCCCCGCCTTGTTTTTTCATCGCATAGCTAGACGAGGGTTGTATGGCTGGACACTCTAAATGGGCCAATATTCAGCATCGCAAAGGCCGTCAGGATGCCAAACGTGGCAAGGTATTCACCAAGCTGATCAAGGAAATCACCGTCGCCGCCAAGATGGGCGGGGGTGACATGAACTTCAACCCGCGTCTGCGCCTGGCCATCGACAAGGCCAAGGAAGAAAACATGCCGGCCGACAATATCGACCGCGCCGTCAAGCGTGGCACCGGTGAGCTGGAAGGCGTGGTCTACGAAGAGTGCCGCTACGAAGGCTATGGCATCGGCGGTGCTGCGGTGATGGTCGATTGCCTGACCGACAACAAGACCCGCACCGTTGCCGACGTGCGCCATGCGTTCAACAAGTATGGCGGCAATATGGGCACCGATGGCTGCGTGGCATTCCAGTTCAAGCACTGCGGCTATCTGGTCTTTGCCCCCGGCACCGACGAAGACGCGATCATGGAAGCCGCGCTGGAAGCCGGTGCCGAGGATGTGGTTACGCATGACGACGGCTCGATCGAAGTCATCACTCCGCCGTACGAGTTCGTGCAGGTAAAAGAAGCGCTGGAAAAAGCCGGCTTCAAGGCGGAAATGGGCGAAGTGACGCAGAAAGCGCTGAACGAAGCCGAGCTGGG
>CALMFQ010000307.1 GCA_937863215.1 uncultured Pseudomonadota bacterium | reverse complement strand
TTACCACCGGCCCGGATGGAAAGCTGTATCAGCTACCTGATCAACAGTTTGCAAACCTCTATTGGTACAGAAAAGACTGGTTCGACCGGCCTGACCTGCAGAAGAAATTCAAGGAAATATACGGCTATAAACTGGATGTCCCGGTTAACTGGTCGGCCTACGAAGATATTGCCGAGTTTTTTACCGTTCACGTAAAAGAACTGGATGGTAAAAAAGTATATGGCCATATGGATTATGGCCGTAAAGACCCATCGCTGGGATGGCGTTTCTCTGACTCATGGTTTTCCATGGCTGGTGCCGGCGATAAAGGCATTCCATTCGGCAATCCGGTGGATGACTGGGGGATCCGCATGGAAGGTTGCACTCCCAAAGGGGCTTCGGTCGAACGTGGCGGCGACATGAATGGTGCGGCAGCGGCCTATTCGGTGAACAAGTTCATTGAATGGCTGAATAAATATGCACCGCCCGAAGCCAAGCAAATGGATTTCGGTACTGCCGGAGCGGTTCCGGCAAAAGGCCAGATCGCCCAGCAGATATTCTGGTATCTGGCATTTACCGCCGATATGACCAAACCGGGACTTCCCGTGGTAAATGCCGATGGTACGCCGAAGTGGCGCGTTGCGCCGTCGCCTCACGGTCCGTACTGGAAACCGGGGATGAAACTTGGCTATCAGGACGCCGGTTCGTGGACTTTGGTAAAAGGCACGCCCCCGGAAAACATGAAGATGGCTTGGTTGTACGCCCAGTTTGCTGTATCCAAGTCGGTTTCGTTGAAAAAGACTCTGTTAGGGCTGACGCCGATTCGTGAATCCGATCTCAAGTCGCAGGCAATGACCGACGCTGCGCCGAAACTGGGTGGCTTGGTCGAATTCTATCGCAGCCCTGCGCGGAAGCTGTGGACGCCGACAGGTTATAACGTTCCTGACTATGCCAATCTGGCGCCGATCTGGTGGATGAATATCGGTGCCGCGATTCGTGGCGAGGTGCCGGTACAGAAGGCGCTCGACAATATGGCAGAGCAGGCAGATGAAATCATGGGGCAGCTCGAGAAAAGTGGTATGAAACGTTGTGCGCCGAAGCTGAATCCGAAGCAGCCTGTTGCATCCTGGTATGCAAAAGGCAGTGCGCCATTTCCGAAGCTAGCCAACGAAAAACCTAAAGGGGAGACATGGAGCTATGAAGAAAGTATTAAGCATTCTTGGTAGTCTGATAATCAGCACGGCTTGTTATGCCGAGCAGAAAACCTACCTGCTGGAGTTTGCCGAGAACCCGCCATTTACCTTGACAGAAAATGGCAAGCCGGGTGGGGTGGCGGTCAATATTATGGCCAAATTGTTTGAAAAGGCGAAGATGCCATACAAGCTGGAAGCCGCGCCTTTGGCCAGGGGTATGGCTGACGCAAAAGCCCGGGATACGACCTGTGTATTCCCGGTACAGCGCGCGCAGAGCAATGAAGCGGATTACGCATGGATCAGCCCGATCTTCATTACTACTTCCGGCCTGTTTGTGCACCCAGAATCAAAAGAGCAGTTCGTCGCACTGGTCGATGCCAAAAAGCTGAAAATCGGTGCGCTGCGAGGCAGTGGCGACGCTGAGTACCTGAAGTCTTTTGGTTATAACGTTGAAGAAGCCAACGCGCAGGAACAGAACCTGGAGAAATTGCTCAGCAAGCGTATCGATATCTGGGCGACCGACGTTCTTTCGGCGAAATATTTCGTGCAGAAATCCAATAACAAGGCGCGGGCACCGAAAGAAGCTCTGGCATTCAGAAGATCGCTTGGCTCTTTGGCTTGTAACGTAAAGATGCCCAAGGCTGATGTCGCCAAGCTGCAGAATAGCTTGGACGCAATGATCAAGGATGGAACGCTGGAGAAACTGACTACTGTCAATCCATAGATAAGCTAACAGCTGGCTCTACCTGAGCAATGGGCGCGACCGGCACCGTCTCTTCGTTGCTGGTCGCGTTTTACTTGGGAAAACAGCATAAATGTGTTGTTGATTTTCGAAAAATAATCTGTCCGGAATTTGTCTGCTTTGCACAAATGTGCATGTGTGGAAACTTTGGCTGATATGGCACCGGGGCATGGCGGCCTTAATGGCCGATTGATTTGCCATGTTTATTTCTCGGTGCTTTTTGCCATTTTGGAGATTTATATATGAATCCGACTGCTAAGCGCCGGAGTATTGTCACAGTATTCAACTCCTTTATCTTGGCCGGGATTTTAATTGGCCTTGTGACATTCAGTGTGGTAATTGGCTTTTACAATTACGAAGCGTCAATGAAGGACTTGAAGAGCAAGACGTCGAATTTTGCAGATTTGGCTTCTGTAAGTTTGAAAGAACCTGTTTGGAATTATGATGAAGCTGCTCTGCAGAGCGTTTTTACCGCAATCCTGCTCGACGCCGATATGGTTGCGATTCGTGTTCTGAGCCCGACGGAAGAAACGACTACAGCGGAGAAGAAAAAGCAGGAATTTCAGAAGGTTGAATTTAATCAGCTTTTGAAAGACCAGCACTATCTGAATAAAATTGCCACTATTAGCAGGGAAAACAAGCCCATCGCAAGGGTGCAAATCATTTCCTCGCCGGAAAGGGTCAGGGCTACGATTCGTAATACCACGATTCTGATCACGGTTTTTGCTCTTGCCTTCATGGCGGTAATTTCTTCTTTTATCTGGGGAATGGGTAAGCGTGTTTTGTCGAAGCCTATTAATGTGCTGCGTGACAGTGCAGACCACCTGGCAGATGGGAATCTGGACCAGGTTATTCATACAGGAAGAAATGATGAGCTAGGCAGCCTGGCTGTCAGTTTTGACAAGATGCGCAATGCGATCCGCAAGAGACTGTCGGATCTGGCGATTCTGAATAGCACCGGAGAAAAGCTGGCTGGCATACACGATCAGACGCTGGCACTGGAGACTGCGATCGAGGTGATGAGCAATCAAACCAATGTAGAGCGCGGCTCGATTTATTTGTTGGGCAAAGATGGCTCTTTGAGCTTGAGTGCTTTTTTCCCGAAAATGGATGCGATGGCCGAGCATTTCCCGAAAAGCTTCAAGCTGAATGAGGGAATTGTCGGAAAAGTCGCCGCAACCGGAAAAATACAATTCCTTCCCGATACCAGCAAGGTTACCGATTATATCAGCCCCGCCGCAAGTGAAGTGCCAAAGGCTCTGCTGTGCGTGCCAATGATGGACGATAAGGAAATTTTTGGCGTAATGAATTTTGTCGGCGCGGTAGGGCAGGTCTCTTTTAGTGAGGAAGATGAAGGGTTTGCTCTGACTATTGCACGCACAGTGGTAGTGACTATCAAGAATATCCAGATGCTGGCAGTCATTGAAGAACATAATCGAACGCTGGAGCAGAAGATACTTGAGCGTACTGCCGAATTACGGCAAAAAACCAACGATGTAAACAATATGCTGCAAAATATGCAGCAAGGGATTTTCACCATTCTATCGGGGCAAGTCATTCACCCCGAGCATTCGGCATATCTGCAGCAGATTTTCGAAACCGGCAATGTTGCCAATCGCCCTGCGCTGTCTTTCCTGTTCGACCAAAGCGATGTCGGTAGCGATATGCTGAGCCAGATGTCGGCAGCGCTGGATTCAATGATTGGCGAAGACGGCATGATGTTTGAATTCAATTCGCATTTGCTGGCTTCGGAATATACGAAATACTTTGCCGATGGCCGTTCCAAGATCATGGAGCTCGACTGGAATTCGGTGCTGGATGCCGATGGGGTAATCGACAAGATAATGGTAACGGTGCGCGATGTAACAGAACTTAAAGCATTGCAGCGCGAAACCGAGAAGCAGAAAGAAGAGCTCGATATCATTGGCCAGATTCTGGCGGTGTCGCGCGAGAAATTGCAGGAGTTTGTCAAAGCCTCCTATGAATTCTTTGATGAGAATAAGGCATTGATTGAGAACAATGGCCAAAAGGATTCCGAAGTCATTGCTGCATTGTTCCGCAATATGCACACGGTCAAGGGTAACGCCAGGACATATGGGTTCAGCTACATTACTGACCGCGTTCACGAGGCGGAAAGCACTTATAGCCAGTTGCAACTGGAAGAGGGGGGAGATTGGGACCAGGCGCTACTGTTGGAGCAATTGCAGGCTGCCCGTGATTGCGTAGCCCGCTACGAATCGGTGTTCAAGGAAAAACTGGCGAAATTCAGCGGTTCCGATAGCGAGGGTATTGAGCTTGCATTGGAAAAAATCGCCCAGGCAGTGGACGATATCAATGAGCTGACGCAGCTTGCAGTGCTGCAGAATTCGTTGCTGGAAATCAAGAGTTCGATCAATCAGGTACGTTCGGAGCCGGTCAAGGAAATGCTGAAAGGGATTCTTAACAGCATTCCCTCGATCGCAAAGCAGCTGGGCAAGGAGTCTCCAACCGTCAATATCAGCGACGCATCGATCCGTATCAAGAGCGAAATTGTGCCGGTTTTGCGCAATGTATTCATGCACGTTTTCCGCAATTCCATCGATCACGGGCTGGAATCTACCGAACAGCGGATGTCGGCCGGCAAGCCTGCCCAAGGTGAGATCAATCTGGATGTTGCGCTGGCAGGTGACAATCTGACATTTACCTATATCGACGACGGCAAGGGGCTGGCGCTGGAGCGGATTTATCAAAAGGCACTGGCCGAGGGTGTAGTTTCTCCCGGGCAGAACATGACCGATGAGCAAAAAGCCGAACTTATCTTTTGTTCCGGTTTATCGACGGCTGAAGTCGTGTCCACGGTATCGGGGCGCGGCGTGGGCATGGATGCGATCAAGAAATTCCTCAACAAGAACCAGGGCGATATTCGTCTCGAATTTACCGGGGAATCGACCATGCCTGGTTTCAGACCATTCAGGCAGATCATTACCATACCGGCAAAGTTTGCCGTACAGATGCATTGAATTCAACGCGTTGGCACAGGGCGTAGCCGGTATCG
>CALMFQ010000306.1 GCA_937863215.1 uncultured Pseudomonadota bacterium | reverse complement strand
GCGCGCCGCAGAAATCGAACTGGCAGGCAACACCGCCAAGGGGAACCCTGCCAAAGCCGAAGCGTGGGCGGCGCTGGCAGAAGGCGTGGAAATGCAGGACTATGACCAGCGTATGATTGCCAGAAAACTGGTTGGCGAAACATTCGCCCGCATCGTGGTTTATCACCACGGTATCGATCCAGAGGATGACGACGCAGGCCCTGTCATTGATCTGCTCCTGATATCAAAGACTGGCAATACGCGCTCCCTACGCATCAATAGGAGAACCGGGGCAGTGATTTACGCTGACGACGTGGCGCATTAAGACAAACATACTCGGGATCGATTTCCGCCAGCTGACCACACAAAGCCTACATTGCGAGCATCGTATTTTTTACGCGCTGCCTATTCATGCAGTCACTACAACAGACTGTTTTGCGCGAGCCCAATAACGGCAGCGGTCGGTGTAGCCGTTGGTGCCGCCGTTGATCTTTTTCGTGATCGCCAGAAAATTGCCGGCGTCGGCCAGCGCATTGCAGCCGCGGCTGAACCAGAACCACGCGGCGCTGCGGGCGGCGTGCTCTGGCTTGATCAACAGCTCTGGCTGATCCAGCAGCGGCAGGTGCAGCGCGGATGCTGCCAAGCGGTAGTTGTCGCGCCCGGTCAACTGGATCAGGCCACGGCCACGATAGCGATAGCCGTCTCCGCTGGCCTCATCGCCATTGCCGTTGCGGCTGGCATAGACGCGGTTGGCCAAGCGCTCGGGCGATTTCGACAGGCGATCGGCATCCTGCCAGCTCGACACATGGCGCGGGAACACGTCCATGATGCGAGACGGCGAATAGGCCAAGCACTCTTCCAGCGCGCTCAGCTCGGCTGATTCGTGCGCCACTTGAGCGAGAAACGCGGCCTGTCGTAATGGCGTATCGATACCGAACTCCGACATGGCAGAGCTGAGCGGCCCGGCGAACTGCACCGCGCGCCGGCACATGGGCATGATCAACTGCAGGGTTTGCGGGGACATGGCTAGCCCCGGCTTTCCAGATAGCGCTTGGCCCACTTCTCGACGCCGCTTTGCCCCAAGCTCGACAAGACGGCGGCGACCCCAAGCACGCCAAACAGCGACACCCCCGGCACCCACACCACCACCGCCCCCGCGCTTATTGTGATATCCACGTTGATAAGCACGCGGCCAGACACAATGCGCCAATTAACCTTGCTATCAAGCAGGCCACGGCCAATTGGCACCGCAGCGCCGACAGCGATCAACAACAACATCTGTTCCAGAAACGAAAAAACGCGAGCCGGCATCACTTTCCCCATAAAAGATTCGGGCCGCATCAGCGGCCCGGTTTGACTGCGTTTTCGCCCTCATCGGACTCGACTGATTTATCGCAGTGGCCGGGGTCAACGCGATCCAGAAGGCGGCAGAGAAACCGGCAGAAGCGGCAGCTTGCCCGTTGTTTTGCCGAACGACTGGAAATCGTTTCATCCGGATCGCCACCGGTAAGCGCATTACCAAGCTGGTCGATGGCGACCAGCACATTCCACGCCCATTGCTTCATCAGACCTCCACGACATAAGCGGTGATGCCGTAAAAGCGCATATGCGCCGACTCCGGCAGGCTCTCATTGATGCTTTGTTCGGTGACAGACCACGCGCCAGATTCGCGCAGCGGCACGGTTATGGCGGCCACCCCGGCCACCAAATCCACCACCAGCATCGCCTCGCGCCCATCACGTGCGCGCAGCGGCATGCGGAATGTGTCGGTTAACGGCACAACTCCTGCATGCCCACGCAATTCTGCAGTGACGGTCAGCACCGTACCCACCGGGCAGGTCACATCGTCCAGCGCTGCGCTGATCACCGTTTGCGCTGCATGCGCCGCATCGGCAGCAATGGCGGTAATCACCATGCGCGGCATGGCGATAATGGGCGGATGGAAATTCGCGCCGTCGTAAGTCCAGCCTACGGCGGGCCGTGGATTGAGTTCACCGATATCGACCGCATCGGCATAACCAGCGGAATGGGCGAAATCGATGCTGCCGATGATGATGTTTTCGACGATTCCGGATTTGATCAGAGCCAAGGTACTCATCGCTTGATCTCCCACATAATGACGGCGCAGCCAGGCGCGCCATTACCGGATGCAGCAGTGCCACCATTGCAGGCATCACCGCCACTGCCGCCGCCGTAGCCAGTGGCGTTGGCCGATGAACTGCTGACCGTTGTTGTACCGTTTGAGCCTGCACCACAGAAACTGGCGGCACCACCGCCAGCGGGACCAACAGCCGCGCCGGCCGTACCCAACGTGATACCGGCTTGCTTTACCCACCACGGCAAAATAATCAGGCTGTTATTGCCGCCGGCAGCGCCAGAGTTGCCGCCGCTCGCAGCGTGGTAAGAGCCAAGGCCCCCATTGGATGAATGCATGCCGCTATTGGCGTTGGCATTCTGGCCATATAACAAACCAGATTGAGTCGGCTGGCCGGTAAACGACGTGAACAGGGGCACGATCTTGCCAAAAGGCAGATCTCCGGCCTCATTGACACGGATGTTATTCAAGTTGGCATCAACATAAAGATGCCCACCCGGAGTCACGCTCGTACCGCTTGCGGTATTTACGCTGCCACCGCCGCCGCCATTCGCCTGCAGCTTCATGCCGCCCAGCGTCAGAATCGCATTGCCACCGTTATTGCCCGTTTGCGAGCCACTTGTCGGCCCAACA
>CALMFQ010000305.1 GCA_937863215.1 uncultured Pseudomonadota bacterium | reverse complement strand
GCTATAACCGCCGGGCGCGTTTTTTGCACCAGGCGGCGAGGCAGATCAATACCGCCTCCAGCAAAAACTGGCGCAGGATGTCGCGCTGGCGCGCGCCAACCGCGATGCGGATGCCGATTTCGCGTGTGCGTTCGGTTACCGATACCAGCATGATGTTCATGATGCCGATACCGCCTACCAGCAGCGAGACCGAGGCAATCGCGCCCAGCAGCAGCGACATCACGCGCGTCGATTCGGCAGCCGATTCGGCCACCGACGACAGGTTGCGGATATTGAAGTCGCTTTCCTGGCTTTCCTGAGTGCGGTGGCGCTGACGCAGCAGATCGGTCATGTCGCGCTCGGCATCTGCCATGGCCTGCGCCGAGCGCACCTGCACCATGATCTGGCGCACGCTGCCGGGAAACTGGTTGCCTTGCAGTTGCTGCTGCGCAGTGGTGACCGGCACGATCACGCTGTCGTCCTGATCGCGGCCGTCGAGGCTCTGGCCCTTGGCTGCGAGCACGCCGAGCACGGTGAATGGCCGGTTTTTGATGCGGATGGTCTTGCCGACCGGATTGACGTCGCCGAACAGGTTTTCCGCCACGGTCTGGCCCAGCAGCGCTACCCGGTTGGCGGCACGGATGTCGGCATCGCCGAATTCGGAACCCTGTTCGACGCTCCACGAGCGGACACGGAAGAAGTCGGGCGCGGCGCCGGTCACCATGGTGCTCCAGTTGGCGCTTTCATACACCAGCTGCTGTGCGCCCATGACCACCGGGGCCACGGCGCTGACATTCTCCACGCTGCGCAATGCCGCTGCGTCGTTGAGCGTCAGCGTCGGCGCCGAGCCGGTGCCGAAGCGCAGGCCGCCCGAGGTCGATGCGCCGGACAGAATGATGAACAGGTTGCTGCCCATCGAATCGATCGAGCGCTTGACGCTTTCCTGCGCACCTTGCCCGACTGCCATCATCAACACCACCGCGGCGACACCGATGATCATGCCGAGCATGGTCAGCGCGGTGCGCAGCCGGTTCATCGCCATTGCCCGCAGGGCTTCGGCAAATGTCGCGCTGAAGTTCATTGGCGGCGGTCCTCGACGATGCGGCCGTCCTGTACCCGCACCACGCGGCGGGCATAGGCGGCGATATCCTGTTCGTGTGTCACCAGCACCACGGTAATGCCGCGTTCGCGGTTCAGCTGGCTGAAAAGATCCATGATGGCGTGGCTGGTGGCCGAATCGAGATTGCCGGTCGGCTCGTCGGCCAGCAGCAGCGGCGGATTGTTGATCAGTGCGCGCAGGATGGCGATGCGCTGCTGCTGCCCGCCCGATAGCTGGTTCGGCAGATGGCGCGCATACTGGCCCAGCTGCAGTTGCTCCAGCAGGGCCTGCGCACGCTGGCGGCGCTGCTCGCGGCTGACGCCGGCATACAGCAGCGGCATGGCGATATTGTCGGCGACGTTCATGCGCTTGAGCAGGTTGAACCCCTGAAACACGAAACCGAGCCGGGTATTGCGCACCTCGGCCAGCTCGTCCGGCGACAGCCGTGCCACCTCGCGACCGTCGAGCCAGTACTCACCGCCGGCGGGCACATCCATGCAGCCGAGAATGTTCATCAGCGTCGATTTGCCCGAGCCGGAATGGCCCATGATGGCAACGAATTCGCCATGGTCGATGCGCAGATCGACATCGAACAACACCTGCTGCGGCGGAGCATCCTGCAGCCGGTAGATCTGGCGGATGCCTTTCAGCTCGATCAGTGCTGCGGTCATCAGAACATGCGCATCTGGAAGTTGCCGGATTTCTGCTTGGCACCGTTTTCGCGCGTGATCAGCATGTCGCCCGGCTTCACTTCGCCTTCGCGTACCTCGGTGAAAAAGTTGTCGGTGATGCCGGTGCGCACCTTTACCGCCACCGGCTGGCCGTTGACCAGCTTGTAGACATTGGTGCCGCCCTTGCGCTGTTTCGGCGCATCGTCGGCATCGGCCGGCTTGAAGCGCAGTGCGGCGTTGGGAATGCGCACAATGTCGCGTTTGCGCTCTGCCAGGATTCTGACGTGCGCCGTCATCCCCGGCAGCAGCAGGCCCGAGTCGTTGTCGAAACCAACCACCACGTTGTAGCTGACGACATTCTGCTGCACGCTCGGATTGAGACGAATCTGCCGTACCTGCCCCTGGAATTCGCGTTCGCCAAAGGCATCGACACTGAATTTGACCGTCTGGCCGACCTTGATCGCGCCAATGTCGGCTTCGGCAATATTGGTGTCGATCTGCATCTGGCGCAGGTCCTTGGCGATCAGGAACAGCGTCGGCGTCTGGAAGCTGGCGGCGACGGTCTGGCCGACATCGACGTTACGCGCCACTACCACACCGTCGATCGGCGAGCGGATTACGCTGTAGCGCAGATTGACCTCGTCGGCGCGCACCCGCGCCGCAGCAGTCTTGACCGCCGCACGGCTGACCGACATTGCCTGCTGGCTGGTGTCCAGCTCCGATTGGGAAATGAAGCCTTGCTTGAACAGGCGCTGATTGCGGTTATAACTGGCATCGGCCTGCGCCTGTTGTGCCTGTGCCGAGGCCAGATTGGCACGGCTCTGCGCGGCCGCGGCTTCGAGCAGCGACGGGTCGAGTTCCGCCAGTACCTGCCCGGCCTGTACCTTGGAGTTGAAATCTGCATGCAACAGCCGCACCGTACCCGAAACCTGGGTACCGACGCTGACCTGGATGGTCGGATTCAAAGTGCCATTGGCACTGATGGTGCGCTGGATGTCGCCCTGGTCAGCGTTTTGCGTCTTGTAGCGATGCGCGGCGACGTCCTTGTCACCCTGTTGTCGCCAGTAATAGCCGCCACCGGCCAGCGACAGGGCGATGGCGATGACACCGATCTTGGTTTGACTGCGCATACTGAAGACTTTCTCTGACTTATTGCTGTTGTTGCTGCTGTTTTGGCGCATTGGCGACGATTGCGCGCAACTCCCGCTGGCGGGCTTCCAGCGCCGATTGCAGGTAGAAATCGCTGCCGGCGACCTTGAGTGCCAGCTGGATTTGCGTCAACGCTTCGCGCGGGTTGCCGTCGCGCGAATAGTATTCGGCCAGCGCCTGATGTTCGCGTGCCGGGCTGCCGAGCGCTGCGTATGCCTGGGCTTCAAGCTTGAACATGCGTGGCGGTGCGCCGAACTGCCCCTTGTGTTCGGCGATGGCGGCCAGCGCCTGACGATTGCGGTGTGCCTGCAGCAGCGCATCGATCTGGCCGTAGACCAGCCCGGCCTGATCGGGTGTCAGGTTCAGCGCTGCCTGGTAGATCGACAGCGCCTTGTCGGTCTGCCCTTGCGCCAGCGCCAGCTGCGCTGCCAGTTCTTCAAGATACGGGTGCTGTATCTGCTTGCGCAGGCGCGCCAGCTCCTGCTCGGCGCGGACATATTCCTTTGCCTGCAGCAGTGCCAGCGTAAAGCCGTAGCGGTAGGCCGGCTCGCTGCTGAATTTGCCTTGCTGCAGCATGCCGGAATAGTACTCGATGGCTTTTTGCGGCCCTTCGTGCAGCGTGCGCAGGCGTTCGCGCAGCAGCAGGAATTCGATGCTGTCGCCGACCTGGCGGTACGGCAGCGCTTCGGCACGCCCCTGGCTGTCGGCAATGCGCTCCTGGTTCAACGGGTGAGTGCGCAGATAGGCGAATGCTCCGTTGTCCAGCAGCTGGGTGGATTTCTGCAGCTTCTCGAAAAAGCGCGGCATGGCACGTGGGTCGAAACCGGCCTGGTACATGGTCTGGATGCCGATGCGGTCGGCCTCGCGTTCGTGTTCGCGCGAGTAATTCAGCGATAGCTGCGAACCCGCCGCCTGGGTGGTGGCGGCCGCGGCCAGGCCGACCTGCGAATTCGAGTGTGCGGCAACTATGGCGAGAATGGTGGCCGCCAGCAGCGGCAGATTCATCCGGCTTTCGGCTTCGAAGCGCCGCGCCATGTGTTTCTGGGTGATATGCGAAATCTCGTGGCCGAGCACCGATGCCAGCTCCGACTCCGACTGCGCTGCCAGGATCAGGCCGGTGTGAATGCCGACGTGCCCGCCCGGCAGGGCAAATGCGTTGACGGTGCGATCTTTCAAGGCAAAAAAGTCGTAGCTGCGCCCCGGTTCCGGGCTATTGGATGCCAGCCGGTAGCCCAGATGATGCAGGTAGTCGCTCAGGTCGGGATCGTCGATCATGTCGCCGCTGCTACGCAGCTGGCGCATGATCGATTCGCCGAGTTCATGCTCCTGCTGGCTGTTCAGGGTGTTGGCCGAAGGGTCGCCGAGTTCCGGTAACTGGTCGGCATGGCTGGCATGCAGCAACAGGCAGGCGAGGGTGGCGCAAAGAGTCAAACGTCGCATGGGTGGTATGATAGCGGTTTTGCACAACCGGTTCCGGATGCGCTGTGGAGAATTATTGATATGTCACAGAATTTTACACATTTCGATGCCAGCGGCCAGGCGCATATGGTCGATGTTTCCGGCAAGGCGGAAACGCACCGGGTGGCGGTTGCTGCGGGCCGGATCAGCATGCTGCCGGCTACTCTGGAGCGGATTCTCGCCGGCAGCAGCAAGAAGGGCGACGTACTCGGTATCGCCCGCATCGCCGCGATTCAGGCTTCCAAACGCACCGGCGAACTGATTCCGCTGTGTCATCCGATTCCGCTGACGCGCGTGACAGTCGAGTTTGCCATCGACGCGGCGGCTG
>CALMFQ010000304.1 GCA_937863215.1 uncultured Pseudomonadota bacterium | reverse complement strand
GCCGGTGCATCCTGCGGGCGGATGCCGGCAAAGGTATCGGTCGCCGCCCGCGCCAGCGTTACCGCCGGGTTAGCGAACGAGGTCGAAGCGGTAAACCAGTAGGCGCCGACGATATACGCTGCCACGGCAAATGGCACCGCCTGCGGCCGATTGCGCGAGCAGCCGAAGATCACCGCCAGCAGGCCGAAGCTGGCGACGAATTCGCTCCACCACTGCGCCGGCCCGCTGCGCACATGCTGCGAGGCAAACAGCAATGGCAGATCGAACATGCCGTGCGCCGCCATCACGCCGCCAAACGCGCCGCCGATCTGTGCCAGCACGTACAACAGCGCTACCCGCCTACTGAGTTCGCCGCGCAACGCCGCCGCCAGCGATACCGCCGGATTGAAATGCGCGCCGGAAACGCCGCCAAAGGTCAGAATCAGCGCGATCAGCCCGCCGCCGGTGGCCAGCGCGTTGGCCAGCAGCGCCAGCCCGGTGTTGCCACCGCACAGGCGCTCGGCCATGATCCCCGAACCCACCACGCACGCTAGCAACAGTGCGGTACCGAGCGCTTCGGCCACCAGTCGTCGAGATAGCGTCACGGCTCAATCCTCGCGGCGGCTTAAGCGGATCAGCTGCTGCAGTTTGTCGATTCCCACCGGCTCGTCGCTCAACAATGGCACCACCGCCAGCCTGCCGGCGTAGCGGCTGCGGACCGCGGCGATCTGCTCCAGCTCGTTGGCAGCGCGCCGGCGCAACAGCGGCGACTGCGCATGGCTGGCAGCCACGCTGTTGTTGATTATCCACGCCCACGGTTCGATACCGGCGCGCCGCAGGTCGTCCTGCAGGTGCGCCGCCTCCAGCACCGGCGTGGTTTCCGCCAGTGTGACGATCAGCACCTTGGTCTGACGCGGGTCCTGCAATTGCATCATCGGTGTGGTGAAATGCAATCCCTTGTCACCCATCTGGCGCGCAACCTCGCGGTGATACGCGCCGGTCGCGTCGAGCAGCAGCAGCGTATGGCCGGTGGGCGCAGTATCCATCACCACGAATTTTTTGCCCGCCTCGCGGATCACCCGCGAAAACGCCTGGAAGACAGCGATCTCCTCGGTGCACGGCGAGCGCAGGTCTTCTTCCAGCAGCGCCCGGCCCGCCGCATCGAGCTGCGCGCCGCGAGTCTGCAGGACTTGCTGTCGGTAAAGTCGAGTGACCTCCTGCGGATCGATGCGGCTGACGCTCAGATTGGCGAGGCTGCCAGCCAGCGTTTCCGCCAGATGCGCAGCCGGATCAGAGGTGGTCAGATGTACCGGCAGTCCACGGCGGGCCAGCTCCGCCGCCAGCGCGGCGGCCATGGTGGTTTTGCCGACGCCACCCTTACCCATCAGCATCACCAGGCCGTGGCCGTCGGCGGCAATGGCGTCGACCAGCGCCAGCAACGGCTGGGCCACTAGGTCGCCGGCAATCGGGTCGGCAGGCATGCCGGCATCGGCCACGCGGGCATCGGTCAGCAACTGGCGCAAGGCGTCCAGCCCAACCAGATTAAACGGCTTGAGAGCAACCGTATCGCGCGGCAAGCCGGCGAGTTCGGCAGGAATATGCTGCAGCGCCACCTGCTCGCGTGCATGGATTGCCTGCGCCAGTGGATCGGCGGCGGCTTCCGCTTGCGGCAACACGCCGTTGATCACCAGATGCTGCTGCGTCAGGCCAACAGCCGCCAGTTCCGCCTGGGTGCGCGCCACTTCGCGCAGCGTTGCCGGCTGCGCCCGGGCAACCAGAATCAGTCTGGTGTGGCGGCTGTCCGCCAGTGCGGCAACGGCAGCCTGATATTGCTCGCGCTGCTTTTCCAGCCCGGCCAGCGGCCCGAGGCAGGAGGCATCGCCCTTGCCGGCCGCAAGAAATCCGCTCCAGGCGCCCGGCAGTTGCAGCAGGCGAATGGTGTGCCCGGTCGGCGCGGTATCGAACACGATATGCTCGAACTGCTGCGTCAGCGCAACATCGGTGAGCAAGGCGGTAAATTCATCAAACGCGGCAATCTCGGTGGTACAGGCCCCGGACAACTGTTCTTCGATGCTCTGCACCACGGTATCCGGCAACACACCGCGCACCGGGCCGACGATGCGGTCGCGGTAGGCCCCGGCTGCTGCCTGTGGGTCGATTTCCAGCGCCGCCAAGCCGGGTACCGCGGGGATCGGCGTGATGCGGTTGCCAATGCCCAGACCGAAAACCTGGCCGATATTCGACGCCGGATCGGTGCTGACCAGCAATACCTGCCTGCCCTGCTCGGCCAGATGCAGCGCCGTGGCGCAGGCGAGCGACGTTTTGCCGACGCCGCCCTTGCCAGTGAAAAACAGATAGCGTGGCGCCTGTTGCAAAAACAGCATCGCGATAATCTCCTGTATCAGCAGCAGCGGCTGCCGCTGCAACAGCCGCCAGCGGCAGACTGCTCAGTGGCGGAAGCGGCAATCCCGGCCCAGCGCGCCAGCTCACTGCGCGTCGGATAACGGCCGGCGAGCGCAATCGCGCCGTCGAGCAAGATCACCGGCAGCGCTTCCGCGCCGGAGCGCTCGAGAAACGCCTTGACCACGGGCTGATCGGCGAACGCCAGCGGCTGCTGCGCCAGATTGAAGCGCTCGATCCGCGCCCCTTGCTGCCGCGCCCAGTCGATATCCGCAGCGGCGCTAACCAGCGCCTGATCGACATCGGCGCCACATACACCACTGCTGCAACACAGGGCCGGATCATAAATC
>CALMFQ010000303.1 GCA_937863215.1 uncultured Pseudomonadota bacterium | reverse complement strand
GCGCGCCGGGGTGCCGGTATTCATGGCCGATGTCAAAAGCGATCTGTCCGGCGTAGCGGCAATCGGTAGTCAGAGCGACAAGCTCAAGGTGCGCCTTGACCAGCTCGGCCTGGCCGATTTCGGCTACGCTGCCTGCCCGACGGTATTCTGGGATGTATTCGGCCAGAGCGGCCACCCGGTGCGCGCCACCATTTCCGACATGGGGCCGCTGCTGCTGGCGCGGCTGTTGAATCTCAACGAGACTCAGGCTGGCGTGCTGCAGATCGTTTTCAAGGCAGCCGACGACAACGGCCTGCTGTTGCTGGATCTGAAAGACCTGCGGGCCATGGTGCAGTTCGTCGGCGACAATGCGAAACAATTCACCACCGAATACGGCAACGTATCGGTGGCTTCGATAGGGGCGATCCAGCGCGGCTTGCTGAGTCTAGAGCAGGAAGGTGGCGAGTCGTTTTTCGGCGAACCGATGCTCGACATCAACGACCTGATGCAGACCGACATCAACGGTCACGGCGTGATCAACGTACTGGCGGCCGACAAGCTGTATCACTCGCCGCGGCTGTATTCGACTTTCCTGCTGTGGCTGCTGGCCGAGCTATTCGAGCAATTGCCGGAAGTCGGCGATCTGGACAAGCCGAAGCTGGTGTTCTTTTTCGACGAAGCGCACCTGCTGTTCACCGATGCGCCGCCAGCATTGCTGCAGAAAATCGAACAAGTGGTGCGGCTGATCCGCTCCAAGGGCGTTGGCGTGTATTTTGTCACCCAGAATCCGCTCGACGTGCCGGACACGGTGCTGGCGCAGCTAGGCAACCGGGTGCAGCACGCACTGCGCGCTTTCACCCCGCGCGATCAGAAAGCCGTCGCCACCGCCGCCGAAACCATGCGCGCCAATCCGGCTTTCGATGCGGCGCAGGCGATCACCGAACTGGCGGTGGGCGAAGCACTGATTTCGTTTCTCGACGAACAAGGCCGGCCGAATATCGTCGAGCGCGCACTGGTAGTACCGCCCGGCTGCCGTATCGGCCCGCTGAATGGCGAAGAGCGTCAGGCGGTAATCCAGTCGTCGCTGGTGTATGGCCATTATGAACAAGTGCTGGATCGCGAATCGGCGTATGAAAAGCTGCGCGGCGTACCGGCGGCAACGCCGGCGCAGGCCGAGCCGCAGGCCAGCCCGCAAGCGGATTACGGTAACGCGCCGCAGCAGCAGATGCCACAGCAGCCCGCCCCGGCGCCTTACCAGACGCAACCACAGCAGCCGCAAAGCGCGCCGCCGCAGCAGCCGGGTATGTTCGACGGCTTCGGCGACAAGCTCAGCGACATCCTGTTCGGCAGCACCGGCCCGCGCGGCGGGCGCCACGAAGGCGTGATCGACGCTGCCGCACGCAGCATGGCGCGCAGTATTGGCAGCGGTGTCGGGCGGCAGATATTGCGTGGCGTGCTCGGCTCGATTCTCGGCGGCAAGCGCTGAGCCCCTGCCCTGCAGGCCGGTCTGGACGCGGCTTGCAGACCAGCCTGCAGAGCGCATGGGTATTGGTCTGCAGGCCGGTGGATAAACACATGTTTACCGGCATGCATACCGTTGGGGTAAAATCCCGCGCTCACGACCAAAAGACAACCGCACATCCATGCTGAATTTCCTTCCTGCGCCGCTGATCGGCGTGCTCGCCTCGCTGCTGCTGGCGATCAACTGCCTGTTCTGGGTGCCGATCCTGCTGCTATTCGCCATCCTGCGCCTGCTGATTCCGCTGCCGTTGATCCGCAAGGCGCTCGGCCCGGTAACGCTGTTCATCGCCGAAGCCTGGATCAGCTGCAACAGCGGCTGGATGGCGCTGACGCAGCGCTGCCAATGGGACGTGCAAGGCATCGACGGGCTGGATTACCGCAAATGGTATCTGGTCAACAGCAACCACCAGTCGTGGGTCGATATCCTGGTGCTGCAGCACATTTTCAACCGGCGCATTCCGCTGCTGAAATTCTTCATCAAGCAGGAACTGATCTGGGTGCCGGTGATGGGGCTGGCGTGGTGGGCGCTGGATTTCCCGTTCATGCGCCGCCACAGCGAGGAATTCCTGAAAAAACACCCGGAAATGCGCGGCAAGGATCAGGAAACCACGCGCAAGGCCTGCGAGAAATTCGCGCAGATGCCGACCAGCGTGATGAACTTCCTCGAAGGCACACGTTTCACGCCGGGTAAACAGCAACGCCAGCAATCGCCATACCGGCATCTGTTGAAGCCGAAAGCCGGCGGTTTCGCCACCGCGCTCAACGCCATGGGCGACAAATTCAACGCCATCGTCGACGTCACCATCGTCTACCCGCAAGGTGCGCCGAGCTTCTGGCATTTCATGTGCGGCAAAATGCCGCGCGTGGTGGTGCGCGCACGCCAGCTGCCGGTACCGCACGATCTGGCAAACGGCGATTACGCCGGCGATCCGGCGGTACGCCAAGGGTACAGCGACTGGATGCGCGAGCTGTGGCAGTACAAGGACCGGCAGATCGGCGAATTGCAGCAACAGGCGGGCACGCCACGCCGCTGATGCCGCGCCGGCAGCACACATCCTTGCCGGCTGTAACTCAGCGCGCCACCTGCCGCCAACCGCCTCTCAGGCCGGCGCCAGCTCCGCCGCAGCTGGCGCGGTAGCGGGCACTGCGGCCCGTTCGGCCAGCAACCCGGCGAAAGCCAGCGCCAGCGTATGCACATCGCCCGGCCAGCGCGCCGACAGGTAATTATCGTCGCGCACCACCCATGCCGGCCTGGCGTTATTCAGACTGTCGCGCGCGATGCCGGCGGTTTTCAGCAGGAATCCGGGCGTGCCGGGCGGTACGTCGCAAAAATCCTCCGGCCGCGCCAGCGCGCGCCGTACTTCCATTTCCACGCTGCGGTAACCGAGCGGCTCTTCGTCGCTTTCGCTGTAGGTGCGGTAATACAGCGGGTCCCAGAAGCGTGCCCAGAACACACTCAGCAGCCAGGCACTGCGCTCCAGTTTCCAGGTCAGCGCGGTGGTGCGCCTGCCGTGCAGCACCGAACGCCCGGTGCGCGGCGAAATGGCGCGAGCAGCCAGCACTACGCCGTGGCATACCGCGGCAATCGGCCTGGGACGGCCAGCGGCGTCGCAGGCGTCGAAGAAATCGGCAACGAACGCCTGCAGCGGCAGGCTTTCCAGATAGGCTTTCATGCGCGGCGCGTGGCCGCCGGGCAGCAACATTGCATCGAAATCGTCAACCCGCAGTTGCTCGTAACGCAAGGGACGGCAAAAATCCGCATCGCGCAGCATGGCCGCATATGCCCGTCGCGCCGGCTTGTGCGCACGCAACAGCAGGCCGATCAGGCGCAGCTTGCGCAGCAGCGGGATGAAGCCCCAGGCATCCAGCCCCTCGCCGCTCAGCATCAGCGGATCGGCCCGCCCCGGCAGCCCGTCCGGGGTGGCAAACTGCACCCGGTGGCCGGCGTTGTGGAGGATTTGCCAGCTGACCGCCACCTCGGTCGGATCGAAATCGCGACTGGGAATCGGGATGATGATTTTCATCGTAACGCACTCATTCAATTGAAATACTGCATTGCCCCAGCCAACCGGCGCTGCACACCACCCGATCGCCGGCCTTGAGCAGGCGCGGATTGTCGCGATTGGCGCGGATCGCTGCGGCAACGCGCAGGCGCGCCGGCAGCAAGCCGGTGAGGCGCCGCTTCCAGCGTGGAATCGACAAGCCGACGCCGGCCGGGGTGCCGCACAGGATCAGGTCGTGCGCCTGCAATTGCCGGCCCGGTGCGCTGGCAGCGGCAAAGCCGAGCAACTGGCGCGGCGAATAGATCATCTGCCGGCTCGACGCCGACTGGCGCAGCTCGCCGTTGACGCGGGTTTGCAGCAATAACTCGGGAAAACGTTCCAGATCCGGCAGCTGCGGCAGCCACAGCTGCGCGCCCACCGGCAGGAACCCGGCAAAGCTCTTGGCCGCCGACCATAGCGCCAGCCGCTCGCGTGCAGCCTCGCCGGCAATCTGCACACTGCGGGCGGTGATATCGTTGGCAACGAACAGCCCATAGTGCAGCCGGCAATCGGCACGCTGCAGTTCGGCCAGCGACACCGGCTGCAATAGCGCAATGCCGATTTCCACTTCGTAATCGAGCAGCGCCGGCAGCTCGGTAAAACAGTGCTGCAGACGGGCCGCCAGCAAGGCATCGTGGCCGGTAATCGCGGCATGCAGTGCGGCGGCGCTCGGCAGCAGCAGCGGCTGCGCCAGCGACGGCTGGCAACGTTTGCGGAACACCGCCGGCGCACCGGCAGGCTCGCCGGTCTCGCGGATATGCTCGGCAAACGTCAGCCCCAGTGCGTAGACCGCACCCGGCGCAAGGTCGAAATCGACCAGCCGGCCGGGCGGGCTGGATGTGGCACTGGCTGCGCCGGAGTCGGAAAGCGGAGGCATGAATCGGGTAACCCTGGCGTTGATGAATGACGCTATAATATGAGCCATCGCTCGCATTTGATACTCGCATCCGACATGCCAGACACCGCACCGGCCAAACCGCGCAAAAGCCCCGCCCAGAGCCGCTCCCGTGCCACGGTGGAGGCGATTCTCGACGCCGCCGCTCACATTCTGCTAACGCAGGGAATCGGCGCCGCCAGCACCAACCGCATCGCCGGCAAGGCTGGCGTCAGCATCGGCTCGCTCTACCAGTATTTTCCCAACAAGACTGCGCTGATCGGCGCACTGCGCCGCCGCCATGCCGAATCGATGCGCTGCACCATCCTGCAGCTGGCCGGCCCGGCGCTGACAGCACCGTTGCCGCACGCGGTACGCAGCATGATCCACGCCGTCATGCAGGCACACCGCATCGACCCGGAACTGCATCGAATTCTGGCGCAGGAAGCGCCACGCACCGACTTCGCCGACAGCCGCGGCGACATCGACCACGACCTGCGCAGCGCCGTCGGCGCCCTGCTGCGCGCACGCCAGAGCGAAATCCTGCCGACCAACCCGGAGCTGGCTGCGGCAATGCTGGTACGGCTGGTGGACGCCCTGATCCATGCAGCGGTGATCGACAACACACTGCAAGCGACACAGGCAGAGGTGGAAGAAGAAATTGTACGGGTGGTGATGCGCTATTTGACCGGCCAAGCGCAGTAACGCTGCCATCCGGCGGGCGCAACGGTACCGCTGCTGCGCCCGCCAGAGCAGGTGAATTCCTGTGGGTCCGCAACGAGCAGTCGGATCGAACCGCTGAATGGCTGCGGTCAGCGCCGCCCCAGCCCGCGCAATACCTCGCGTGCGGCAACGATGACTTCCGATGCCGTCAGCCCTACCGGCCCGATGCCGTCGCCAACCAGTTTGTCGGCTGCGGCGCCATGCAGGTATACCGCCATCTGCAGCGCCTGCAGTGCATCCAGCCCCTGTGCCAGCATTGCCGCGGCGATGCCGGCCAGCACGTCGCCCTGCCCGGCACTGGCCAGGCCGGGGTTGCCGCTGGTGTTGATGCAGAATTCACCGGACGGGCCGGCGATGATGCTGCCGCAGCCTTTCAGTACCACCGCGCAGTTGAAACGGTGCGCCAGCAGTTCGGTGCGGTTGATGCGGTCGGCCTGCACCTCGGCGGTACTCAGGCCCAGCAAACGCGCAGCTTCGGCCGGGTGCGGCGTGAGTGCGGTCGGTGCGCTGCGGCGCGCCAGCTTGTCGGCCAGCTCGGGCTTGTCGGCGATCAGGTTCAGCGCATCGGCGTCCAGCACCAGCGGCAGCGGCCGGCCGATTGCCATTTCCAGGCAGTGCACCGCATCGGCGCTCTTGCCCAGGCCGGGGCCGACGACGAAAGCGGTGATATGGTCGAGGTAAAACAGGTCTTCGGCGGCACGCAGCATCAGTTCCGGCTGCTGCATGTCGACGCGCGGCGCATCCGGG
>CALMFQ010000302.1 GCA_937863215.1 uncultured Pseudomonadota bacterium | reverse complement strand
AGCGAATCGCCCGGAATGGGCTGTGCCACCTCCAAGGCTGATAGCAGCACTCGCTTGTCGCCAGTCTGGATGCTGGCAATGTTTGCCAGCGCATAGCCGGAGTAATCCAGTATCACCGCTGGGCCGAAGGTATCGGCAATCGTCACGGAGGCTGTTCCGGTAGCTGGGTCATAACTGCCAGGCTGTTGCCTGCGCAGCATGACTTGCTGCCCGAACTCTGCGAGCAATCCAGCGGCGTCAGCCTGCAGATCGGTATAAAAGCTCATGCCCGGCTCACTTCGGCGGCAAATCGCGATTGCATCAAGCTAGACAGCCAGTCGTCAGCGGCCGGATAGCGCTTGCGCCCGCCATTGCGCGGCGCGGCATAGCTGATGCTGATCGGCCCAACGGTTTTCGATGCGACCGATTGCGAGTCAACGGCGGATGTCAGCGACTCCGACAGCGCGACCAGCGCCAGCTCTGCGCAGGCATATTGCAGTTGGCGCGGGATGACGTTGGTTGCGACCGAATAGTCATTGATCCGAACGCCAATGCGCGGCCATTGCAGCGCCTGAGCTGCGCTCGACGGGCATCCGCAGAATCGGTAATTTCCATCGATGTAGCTGGTCGCCTTGCGCAGCGCAGCTTCTTTGTTGCCCGTGGCTGCGCTTGCCCATGCCGTATTGGCTCTGCTTGCGTGGTATGTGTCGGCGTCAGCGACGGAGATATAACTCTCTGCGTCGCTGGCTCCTGTTCCGGTTTCGGTGATGAGTGCCATATGGGCCTCAGTGATAAAAGCAAAACCCCGCCGGAGCGGGGCTTGTTCGGTTAGGGCGAAGTGGCTTAATACATCAGCGCCTGCTGGATCGCAGCCTTGTCGATAACGTTTTGGCCGTCGAACCGCTCCACCAGCGCGGAGCCGCTAGCCGTGATGGTCATCACATTGCCAGCCTGAATTGTGTCGGTCGCGAAACCGCCCTGATAGATGGTTGCTGGCATGTTCGGTTATTCCTGTTCGGCGTTCTGCTCTGCTGCCTTGCGGCTGCGCTTTGGCGTGGCTTCCACTTGTTCGGTTTCGCCGAACAACTGATGCTTTTCGGGGTCGAAATCATCTTTGTTGATGACGACATGGTCACCTTGGCCTTCGCCCCACGGCTTTACCTTGATGGTCTCGTTCATTTGCCTGCTCCGGAGAAAAGAAAAGGGGCCGAAGCCCCTTTGGTTACGCGCCGATCAGAATGCCAGCGTGGCGTGGTGCGACCATCTTTACGCCCCACGCGGCGTTAATTTCATACCGGTTTTGACGTTTTTGGCGATACACGCAGAATTCATAGGTGATACCAGACACCGGATCAGTGACCAGCATCACATCGTCAGCCGCGTCGCCGCTATCCGGCATTGCCGGCGCGCGGGTCGCCAGCTGGATGGCCGAGCGGTGGAAGAACATATTGCGAGTGGTCGCACCGATGACGGTGATATTGGTTGCCGACGCGGCAATCGCCTTGCGCAGGCCAGGCTCAGCAATAGTGATGGTGCCGCCGTTCGCCACGTTGGTATCGCCAGACACAACGACGTATTTCTCGCTGTCGCCGGCAAAGGTGATGATGTCGCCCGCGATGATGG
>CALMFQ010000301.1 GCA_937863215.1 uncultured Pseudomonadota bacterium | reverse complement strand
TGAAAGGGGAGGAGCTGTCTTGGCGAATTCAAACTTCACTTGGCCGCATCTATAACCGCGCCTGGACGGATCAATCGTCGCCGGCGATGCGGCGGCCCGGTTTTGCCGCCGTCTTGCGTGCCGGCTCTGACGCACTTCAACTCATCAGGCTGCTGATCTATCCTCAAATACGTTGCGCGTTTTTCGCCCGCCGCCGCCGTGCAACGGATATTCAGGCGCGTGCCCGGCCGGATCGGCAAAACCAGCCGGAATCGGCCGGCGCCGGCACTTTGCAACCTGTGAGGAACAATAATGACCGCCATGGCAGTTGGAACCGATTTTTCCGTCCGCAATCGATACCCGCTGGCCTTGATGACGCTGGCGACGCTCGCGAGCTATCTGCTCGGCCTGATCGTGACGCTGGGGCTGGAGTCGCTCGATATTACCAGTGCCTACATTTCCGGCTTCATTCTTACCGGGCTGGCGCTGTTCAATTCGTGGCTGCTGGTTTACCTGCGCATCGTGGCGCCCATCGGCAGGGCGTATGCGGCGATCGATGCCGGCGGGCCGCCCGTTGCCGGCTCCGGGCTGCGCGAGCACCGGATGGTGGGCCCGCTGATCGACAAGGTGATGCAGGTGACGCATAACTTCATGCAGACGGTGAAGGCGGTCAGCCACATCATCGAAAAGAACTCGATAGCCCTGGCGGAAACTTCGCATCGCGCCGACCTGCTCAATCGCGGCATCAAGGATCTGGCCAGCAAGGGCGCGCGTATTGCCGGCTCGTCGCAGGAAATCGCCGTCACCTCGGCGCAGGTCAGCTCCAGTGCATCGCTGGCCGCGCGTTCGGCGCTGCAGGCGCAGGACGATTCGCGCTCCGGCCAGCAGGCGCTGCAGGATACGATTGCCGAGATGCGCAATATGGCTACCCGCACCGGCGCGGCATCGGCATCGATCGGCAAGCTGCAGGGCAGCTCGATCAAGATCGAGGAAATCGTCAAGGTGATCGGCGAAGTGGCCGACCAGATCAATCTGCTGGCGCTCAACGCCGCCATCGAAGCGGCACGCGCCGGCGAGCACGGGCGCGGTTTTGCGGTGGTGGCGGACGAGGTGCGCAAGCTGGCGGAAAAGACCACCGGCGCAACCAGGGAGATTTCCGGCAATGTGGCCGAGATCATGACCGAGACGGATCAGGCCGTGGCCACCATGAGCGATCTGCTGAGCGATGTGCAGAAAGGCGTCGGCCAGATCGAACATGTCGGCACCCGGCTGCAAGGCATTCTGGATTTCTCCACCACCTTGTCCGGGCAGATGCAGGGCATCGTCGCCGCTGCCGAGCATTCGGCCGCCGAGGTCGAGTCGATTTCGGCGCATCTGGTGGATATGCAGCATGAGCTGGGCGACTTTGAACAGCAGATGGAGTCGATCTCCAGCCAGTCGATGGAGTTGTGCGAGCTGGGCGAGGGCATGCACGAGCAACTGGCCGATCTCGATCTGGATACGGTGCACGGGCGCATGGTCAAGATTGCCCAGGCCGCCGCTGCCGAGGTCAGGCAGACTTTCGAACGGGCGCTGGCGAGCGGGCAGATCAGCGAATCCGACCTGTTCGATCATGACTACCGCCCGATTGCCGCTACCAATCCGCAGAAATACGCGTCGCGCTTCGACCGCTTGACCGACAAGCTGCTGCCGCCGATTCAGGAGCGCGTGGTCGGCAACCACCCCGAATTGATCTACGCCAACTGCACCGACCGCAACGGTTATGTGCCGACGCACAACAACAAGTTTGCCAAACCCATGACCGGCGACTATCAGGTCGACCTGCTGCACAGCCGCAGCAAGCGCATCTTCAACGACCGCACCGGCAGCCGCTGTGGCGCGCATACGCGCAAAATGCTGCTGCAGACCTATATGCGCGATACCGGCGAGATCATGCACGATCTGTCGGTGCCGATTTACATCGGCAGCCGCCACTGGGGCGGCTTCCGCATGGGCTACAAGGCCGCCTGACTCTCGCCCCGACCCGCAGGGCTTTGCCGCTTCGCTCCCCGGATCGACGACCTTTTGAAGCACCAGCCTGCAAGCCGCTCTGGCAGCGGCCTGCAGGCCAGGCTGCAAGCCAGTTCCAGAGCGGCTTGCAGGGCAGGCACTGGCTTGCGCGGCGCAATCCGGGGTGGCGTTTGGCCGAAGCCGGCTGCGTGCGCTAAATTGAAAACTTGAAGCAGACCAAGGCCGGCAATATCCGTTTTTCTGGGTGATCGGAATGCAAACAAGCGCAATCTCATCGGTGTCTCCAGCCAAAAGCCTGCGTGCCCGCTTTGCATTGATGACGGGAATCAGCGGCCTGTTGTTCGGGGTGGCGGTGACGGGGATTCTCGAATGGCGGCTGGAGACTTTTACATTCAATACGCAGCAGCACGCACTGAAAATCGCGGCCAACCGGATCAGCGGGGAATTGGCCAGCGACCTGCGCGCGCGCAAGCGCGAAATCGCCCTGACTGCCGGGCTGCTTGAAAAGACACGCCCTGCCGATGCGGCGGAAATTCGCGCTTTGCTGGAAAAACTGAAGCAAGAGCAGCCGAGCTATGCGTGGATCGGTTTGACCGACAGCAGCGGCAAGGTGCTGGCGGCCACCGGCCAGCAGCTCGAAGGCCGGGATGTCGCAGCGCGCCCGTGGTTCCATGCGGCGCAAAAAGGCGTCTATCTCGGCGATCCGCATAGCGCTGCGCCGCCCGCCGGCTACCTGCCTGTGCCGGCGGATGCCGAGCCGGCCCGCTTTGTCGATGTGGCGGTGCCGCTGCGCGCTGCCAACGGCAAGCTGCAAGGGGTG
>CALMFQ010000300.1 GCA_937863215.1 uncultured Pseudomonadota bacterium | reverse complement strand
ATTGGTACGCTTGGAGAAATTGTACAGCGCAGTAGCCTGGATGTAGGTTGCACCGGAATCCTGATCGACTTGGCCGGTAAAGGTCTTGGTATCCTTGGCTCGTGCCCAAGTACCGATCAGCTCCATCGCTTCGGTAAACTTGTAGCTGGCAGCGAATACATAGGTATCGCGCGAGGCATCGCCAACGGAAAATCGTGCCGCATTAGGGTCCGAGGCAGCTCCCAGCGCCTGGATCGCATTGGCGAAATTGGCGTTAAACTGGTTGACTTGGCGCTCATACACCACGCCAAGACGCAGCGGGATTTTTTCGGCAACCTGGAAACCCAGCGAGCCCTTGATACCGTATGCCTTGTCGATCGCACCACCAGCAACCAGCGGTATCGGATCTTTTTCTTCCAGATAAGCCAAGCTGGCGAACATCCAGCCCGGGAAGTAGGCAATGGTCAGCTCTTTGGCGTCATTGCGGACATTACGCGCGCCGGACAACTGGTTCAAAACACCAGGAAGACATAAGGACTGAGAAGGAGAAGCTTCATTGTAACGGCACAACGAATTATTCTGATCAAAACCAGCGAAAGTCTGACCATAACTATCGCTCCCCTTATACCAAGCTCCTTTCGCTTCTGGAACTTGATAAGCCAGAACGGCCTGCAAACCTTTCACGCTCGGGGTACGGTATTGCACCACATTGCTGGCACGGTTGCCAACGTTATAGAACGGCAGCGCAAACTGCGAGAAATTCTTCAGTTGGCTACCTAACACCTGGGCATTCGCTAAGGGCAAGCCTTGGGCAGCCAATACGCTGGTCGCGCCAGCAGCACTAATAAAAGGCAGATATCCACCAAACGACGCACCGGAATTGAACGCGTAACCCAATACCGACAATGCAGTCGACGATGCACCGGATTTCAGCAGGTGAATCTCATTCGGAACGTGCTTGTCGAAATACATGTCCAAGCGGCCGTATTGCAGCGTACCCAGCGACGAGTTACGCAGGCCAACAAATGACTGGCGATTGGCAAAGCGCGCCGACTTGGCGCCGGCGGGCTTGGAAATCTCGCCATTTTCACAACCGACATAACCGCAACCGTCGTCCGGCTTTACTGCAGTTTCGATCTGATACAGCGCAGTAAAGCCAGACCCCAATTCCTGATTACCGCGAAAGCCAATATAAGAAATACCGTCAGTCACGCGAGTTCGCTGCGGCAAACCATCCAAACGGTTATACAGAGCAAAATTGACACTATTGGCACTCGGATCGACCTTGAGCATCTCGCTACCGTCGAATTTGGTCTTGCCGGTTGCCTCGATTTTTTCAACGCCGAGAGCAATATGGCCATAAACGTTGATCAGCGAAGATTCATCTTCGGCATGGACAAAACCCGGTACTGCCAGCGCAGCGGCAACCGACCAGGCGATGCGTTTGAAATTCATATTTTCCTCCTGTTTAGCCCCGCCTAGCGCGGAGACCCGTCCTACGTCGAATTGTTCTCTGTTTTGTAGCACAGCTTATGTAGCTGCGCCTTAAAGTTTGTGCAAAAACTCAAAAAATTGTCGCTTTAATGCAACATAGGCAAACCTTCCTGTCTGCTCACGCCATGGGCAACGAAAAAAAACACCGCAAACAAAGTTGCGGTGTTTTCGAGCCTGCCACGCAGGCCGATTTGATACGGCCAGACAACAAGCCTTAGAACAGGTGACGAACACCGATCGAGTAGCCTTCCGGATCGGCACCGGCAGCCGGGCCAACTTTCGATTTGCCCGGGCCATAATCGAATGCAGCGTTATCCTTGTTGAGGATCGTGCTGTATACGGCATAAACCTGCGAACGCTTGCTGAAGTTATAGCCATAACCGACCGATACTTGCTGCGCGTCAGAATTTGCCAGATCAGTCTCTTCGAAATTCTTGGTAACTTTTGCCTTCAGAGCCTGAGCATAAGCAGCGCGCAATTCATGATTACCCAACGCATACTTTGCTCCAACCCAGAATGCATCGCGCTTCAAATCGGTATATCGACCGGTCATCCCAACCGCGTCACCCGCACGCAATTCCAAGTTCTCATAGATAGCATTCACAGTCAGACCACTGGCAGAGAAGCCCAGACCAACGCGCAAATCACTATCGAGAGAGCCACGTGCGGCACCACCTGCAACGGTCGCACCGCCAGACAGATCATTACCGTTCAGGCCGTTGGCATTACGATGCTCTTCATAGGCAACCATAGCAGTCAGCGGGCCGCCAGCGTAAGTCAACCCTGCGCCCCAACCCCACGGGTCGATAGTTTGGGTACGGCCTTCGTCAGCGATGTATGCAACAGAGGCATTGAGGCCGGCAATAGTCGGCGAGACAATGGCTACTGCATTAGTTTTGCGAGTATCAAAGTTCAAGCTACCTGCCCCGGACTTAGTAGCCACGCCATTAACCGACGTGTTGTTCGCATTTACACCGGTATTGCCAAGAATAGCTTGGTTCGCGCCCATGCCAGCCTGCCCCGGGAACACGTCCAGTTTCGAAGCAACTGCGCGGGTCGGAGTAGTCAGGCGCCCCATCACCACGGTACCAGCCGCAGTCGAGGTCAAACCAACAAAGCTGTCGCGGGTCGCAAAACCGTTGGCCGAGGTACCGCCGCCATCGTCGATATACACATCCTGCTCAACCTGCCAGATTGCTTTCAGGCCACCGCCCAGTTCTTCCTGGCCCTTGAAGCCGATGTAGGAGCTGTTTGCGGTCACACGGCTCTTGCCGAGGACGTCTTTGGCTGCGCCGCCGTTTACGTCCGGAGTGCCTTTGGCTTCAACGTGTTCCAGACCAACATCAGCCACACCGTAGATGGTGACGCTGTTTTCAGCCATTACAACCGGTGCAGCCAGTACGCCGGCAACAGCAACAGCGATCAGTTTTTTGTTCATCGATACGCTCCTTAGTTTTCTGAGAGAAATCATCGCGCAGGTTATTTCGCGCTTAGCTCCCTGTGCGAAAGCCTGAGGCCATTCTGCCAAAGGGCCATTTTTCATTGCAAGCATGTTTTGGCTAAATATGCCGCAACCTGGATGCTACGTTGCGTAATTGCAACACTCATTGTAGTAGCAATGGCTGCAAATGCCAGCACAGCTTCGGTTTAGTTCAACTCGAACAATCTTGCCAACTCCATACCCGGCTCGGCGGCGCGCATGAAGGCCTCACCGACCAGGAAGGTGTGCACCCGATTACGGCGCATCAGCGCCACGTCATTGGCGGCCAGAATGCCGCTTTCGGTAACGACGATGCGCTCGGCCGGAATACGCGGCAGCAGGTCGATGGTGGTTTGCAGCGCTACTTCGAAGCTGCGCAGATTGCGGTTGTTGATGCCGATCAGCGGGGTTTGCAGTTGCAGCGCCAGCTCCAGTTCGGCGCCATCGTGCACTTCCACCAGCACCGCCATGCCGAGCTGCAGCGCCAGCGCTTCGAATTCCTGCATTTGTGCCAGCGACAGCGCCGAGGCGATCAGCAGGATGCAATCGGCACCCATTGCCCGCGCTTCGACTACCTGGTAGGGGTCAACAAGAAAATCCTTGCGCAGCACCGGCAGATCACACGCGGCACGTGCCTGTTGCAGAAATTCAGGCGCCCCCTGAAAGAACTGGCGATCCGTCAGCACCGACAGGCAGGCGGCGACATGTGCGGCGTAGCTGGCTGCGATCTCTGCCGGAACGAAATGTTGG
>CALMFQ010000299.1 GCA_937863215.1 uncultured Pseudomonadota bacterium | reverse complement strand
TTGCCGGTGCGATGAACGCCGGCAGTTTTCTCGCGGTGGGGCAGTACACCTCGCACATGACCGGGCTGCTGTCGGCGATGGCGGATCATCTGGCGCTCGGGCAGTTCCTGCTCGCCGGGGCGGCGTTGCTGGCAATGGTGGCATTCGTCGCCGGAGCCGCCACTTCGGCGGTCCAGTACAACTGGGCACGGCGGCGCCATCTGCGCAGCCGCTATGCGCTGAGCCTGATGCTGGAAGCGATGTTGCTGCTGCTGTTCGGCATCGCCGGTGCGCATTTGAGCGCAATCGACGAATTCATGCTGCCGCTGACGGTGTTGCTGCTGTGCTACATCATGGGGCTGCAGAATGCCATCATCACCAAGGTGTCGCGTGCCGAAATCCGCACTACGCATGTGACCGGCCTGGTTACCGACATCGGCATCGAGCTGGGCAAGCTGCTGTATATCAACCGCAATCCGGGTGAGGAAAAAGTGCGCGCCAACAAGGATAAGCTGCTGCTGCACCTGCAGCTGGTCGGCTGCTTCTTTGTCGGCGGCGTGCTCGGCGCGCTCGGCTTCAAGCATGTCGGCTACGCCGCGACCATTCCGCTGGCGCTGTGGCTGACCACGCTGGCCATCGTACCGATCTGGGACGACGCCCGCCTGCAATGGTGGCTGTATCGCCGCAGCCGCCGTGCCGGCGCCGATCATCCTTCCTGAGCCAATCCAACTGAACCGACCGAAGCCGTAATCATGACCGATATTGCCCTGCTGACCGAAGCCCGCTACCTGCAACCGGATCTGCACGACCCCTACCAGTGCCAGATCGCGCTGGAAGAAGCACTGCTGGCGCAGGCGCTGCGCCGGCTGGGGCTGTCGGTACAGCGCCTGGCGTGGGACGACGCGCAGCAGGACTGGAGCCGGGTGCGGGCAGCAGTGCTGCGCAGCACCTGGGATTATGTCGCGCGCCAGCAGCAGTTCGAAGACTGGCTCGACCAGGTAGCGCGCCAGACCTTGCTGGTGAATCGTTATGACTTGCTGCGCTGGAATCTTGACAAGCACTACCTGCGCGATCTGGCCGAGCAGGATGTGGCGATCGTGCCGACGCTGTTTCTCGAGCGCGGCCAGCAGGTCGATCTGAGCGCGCTGACACAGCGCTTCGGCTGGGACGATCTGATCATCAAACCAGCCGTCGGCGCCGGTGCCAGCGGCTTGCTGCGGGTTCGGCCGGGCGAGCACGACGCGGCGCAAGCCAGCTTGCAACAGAGTCTGCAGCAGAAGGCAATGTTGCTGCAGCCGTTCATGCATTCGGTGGCGCAGCAGGGCGAAATTTCGTTGTGTGTGATCGGCGGCCAGGTTACCCATGCCGTGCGCAAAACTCCCAAGCCCGGCGATTTTCGTGTGCAGGACGATCACGGTGGCAGCGTGCATCCGTATTGGGCCGAGCCGGAAGAAATCCGCTTTGCTGAAAAGGCCGTTGCGGCGTGTGCGGTGCCGCCGCAATATGCGCGGGTCGATATGGTTCGCGATCCGGCAGGCCGGTTGCGCCTGATGGAACTGGAATTGATCGAACCCGAACTATTCCTGCGTTTCAATCCGCTGGCGGCAAGGTTACTGGCGGCGGAAATCGCCGCCATTTTCTGATCCGGCGGCATTTTTTTCGCATTCGCTCGGCTCATGTCCGGGATGGGGAAATTGCCAGAAGTGGCGTGGTTGCTTGATTTGCAGCATTCTCTGGCAATTAATCTGCTATATAGAATCACACCCATTTTGATTCCGCTTCCCGCGCCATGGCAGCCAGCCAGCAAGTCTATGTAGACGTAGCCAGACTCAGCGTCTGCCTGTTCATCCATCTCGATCTCGGTTGGATGGATCACCCTTTCTCGCTCAATAGCTTCAAGATTCGTTCGCAGGATCAGATCGATACGCTCAGATCGCTGGGGGTGAAGCAGGTGCGCTATTGCCCGGAAAAGAGCGACCCCGAGGCGCGCCAGATTGCCGAACACGGGCTGCCTCCAGCGCCGCCGTTGTCAGTAACTCCATCACAGAATAGCCCAGTAGCGGTTGATGCGCCGTTGCAGCGCCATCGTGCCTTGCTGGCGCAACAGCGTGCCAGCCTGCAGCAGTGCGAACGCAAATTTGGCGACGCCGCGAAAGCGATCCGATTGCTTTACAAGCAGGCGCACGCGCAGCCGGATGCGGCGCGGCTGCAGGCAACTGCGGTCATTGACGGCTTTCTCGGCGATATCCTCAGCGAGCGCGAATCCGCCATTCGCCTGTTGTCGGAGAAAGCCGGCGACGAGAGTTCGCTGCATGCGCTCAACGTTACCGTGGTGTCGCTGCTGCTCGGCAAGATCGCCGGGCTGTCGCAGACGGACATGCTGGAGCTGGGCATCGGAGCGCTGCTGCACGATATCGGCAAGATGGACCTGCCGGATCGGCTACGCTGGCAGGACGAGCAATCGTCGGCTGCCGAGCGCCAGTTATACCAGCAGCACGTGGCGCATGGAGTGGAGCTAGGCAAGAAGATGGGTCTGTCACCGGCGGCGCTGCTGGTGATCGCGCAACATCACGAGCTGGCTGACGGCAGTGGCTACCCGCGCCATCTGCACAATGACAAGCTGTCGGTGCCGAGTCGCATCGTCACGCTGGTCAACCGTTACGACAATCTGTGCAATCCCGCCAATCCGGTGCAGGCGATGACGCCGCACGAAGCCCTGTCGCTGCTGTTCGTGCAGATGAAAGCGCGTTTCGACAAAGCGATTCTGGCGCTGTTCATCCGCATGATGGGCGTCTATCCGCCCGGCTCGTCGGTGCAGTTGAACGATGGGCGCTACGCCATGGTGACGTCGGTCAATTCGTCCCGGCCGCTAAAGCCGAGTGTGCTGGTCTACGATCCGCAGATTGCCAAGGAAGAGGCGCTGCTGCTGAACCTGGAAAGTGATCCGGCGCTGGGCATCAAGAACAGTCTGAAACCTGCCCAGCTGCCGCGTGCGGTGCTGGATTACCTGTCGCCGCGCAAGCGCATGTGCTACTTCTTTGAACGCGCGATCGATGCCATCGAGGAGCCGGCAGTATGACCCGATCCAACTGGCGTGCGCTGATCGAGGGCATGATCGATGCTGTATGGCTGGTTGACTCGGTACAGCTGCGGGTGATTGCCGCCAACAGCGCGGCGGAAAAACTGCTCGGAGTCGCACCGCATGCGCTGGTCGGCCGGCCAGTGGTAGAGCTGGCGTTTACGCCGGAGGATGTGTTTTTCTGGGAAGACGTCGCGGCAGGCCTATCCGACCAGATTTTCTCCGACAGTATGCTGCAGCGGACCAATGGCGAAACCCTGATGGTTGAACGACGGGTATCGCGGGTGCGGCTGGATGACGCCAGCAGCATCTACGTGGTTGCAGTGCGCGATCTGGGCGCGCAGCGACAGGTGGAAAACGAGCTGGAAACGCTGATCGCCGAACTGCGTGCGACGCTCGAATCGACTGCCGACGGGATTTTGGTGACCGACCTGAACGGTGCCATCCGCGCTTGTAACCAACGCTTTGCCGAACTCTGGTCGGTGCCGCGCGACATGCTGTCGCAACGCGATGACGAGCAGATTTATGGCTGGATGGATCAGGCGGTGGTGGATGCAGAACACTACACCAGTCGGCTGCGCGAAATCAGTCGCTCGCCGTTGCTGGAGGCATCCGACGTGGTGGTGCTGCGCAACGGCGTGGTGCTGGAGCGTGTAACGTTGCCGCAGTATGCGCGTGGCCGGCCGGTGGGGCGGGTGTTCTCGTTCCGCGATATTTCGCGCCGCCTGCAGGACGAAGCGCGGCTGCAGATTGCCGCCAAGGTATTCGCGGCCAGCCTCGAAGCAATATTCGTTACCGATGCCGATTTCCTCATCGTTGCTGCCAATCCAAGCTGCGAGCGCCTTACCGGCTGCACCCAGGAGGAGCTGATCGGCCACCGGCCGCGCGAGTTCCTGTCCAACCGCTATAACGAAGACGCACTCGACACCTTGTCGCAGCGGATTGCCAGTAATGGCTTCTGGGAAGGCGAGATGTGGAACCGGCGCAAGAACGGCGCGGTGTATCCGTGCATGGTGGCGATGGTACGGGTCGCCGACGAGCAGGATCAGACCAGGCATTTCATCGGTTTTTTCAAGGATCTGACCGAGTCGTTCTCGGCCAAAAAGCGCATCGAAGAGCTGGCCTATCGCGATGCGCTCACCGGTCTGCCGAACCGCTTGCTGCTGGCGGAGCGGATCGAGCAGGCGATTGCGCTGGCGCAGCGCAATGCTACTGCCTTTGCCGTGCTGTTTCTCGATCTGGATCGTTTCAAGCATATCAACGACTCGCTTGGGCACATGTTCGGCGACCGGGTGCTGGTCGAGGTCGCCGAACGCCTGTCCGGCTGTGTGCGTCAGGTGGATACCGCGGCGCGGCTGGGGGGCGACGAATTCGTGCTGCTGCTGAATCAGACCGATACCCGCGGCTCGGAAACGGCAGCGCAGCGCGTGCTGGAAGCGCTGTCGCGCCCGTTCGAGCTGGATGAAATGGCATTCAGCCTGAGCTGCAGCATCGGTATCGCACTGTTTCCCGCTGACGGCGATTGCATGGACGAGCTGATCAAGAATGCCGACAGTGCCATGTATTACGTGAAGGAGCGCGGCCGCTCCGGTTTCCGTTTCTATCAGCGGCAGATGAACATCGACCTGCTGTCGCGCATGAAGCTCGATCACGCCATGCGTGTGGCGTTGCGCAACGGCCATTTCCGCCTCCATTACCAGCCGCAGATCGAGCTTGGCAGCCAGCGACTGATCGGCGTCGAGGCGCTGCTGCGCTGGAACGATCCGGAGCTGGGCGAGGTGTCGCCGGCACAGTTCATTCCGCTGGCGGAGGAGAGCGGCGCGATCGTGCCGATCGGTACCTGGGTGCTGGAAGAGGCGGTGCGCCAGGCAACCGCATGGTTCCGGCGCAACATGCCGGTGCAGGTAGCGGTGAACGTTTCGGCATTGCAGTTCGAGCAGGCAGATTTCGTCGATCATGTCGCGGAAACGCTGCATGCGGCCGGCCTGCCACCGGGGCTGCTGGAGCTGGAGCTGACCGAGTCGATCCTGGTGCGCGATGCCGATGAAGCGCTGAAACGCCTGCAGGCGCTGGCGGAGCTCGGCGTCAAGCTGGCGATCGACGATTTCGGTACCGGCTATTCCAGTCTCGGTTACCTGAAACGTTTTCCGATCCAGAAACTGAAAATCGACCGCTCATTCATTCAGGATGTGCCGGACGACGACAGCGACGTCGCCATCGTCAATGCGGTGATCAATCTGGCGCAGGCGCTGCGCTTGCGGGTGATTGCCGAGGGGGTGGAGCATCTGGCGCAGCTACAGTTCCTGTCCGACGCCGGCTGCCATGAATTCCAGGGGTTTTTCTGTTCGCGTGCGATGGCGCCGGAGGCGTTTGAGGCATTTCACCGCGACATCGCTGTCAGGAGCGACTGACGCGGCGATTACGCGAACAGCGCACGCAGTCTGGCATGGTAGGCGGCCGCTTCGGGCGTATTTTCCACCGGCGCCCAGCTGACGCGTTCGTTTTCCGCCGGTGGCGCATAGGGGCCGGCTTTCGACTCGAAAAATACCGATCCGCTTTCCAGCGCTACCAGGCTGTGCAACATGCCGTGCGGCAGAGTCACACCCAGAGCATCGCCGTTTGCCGACAGCGTGGCGGTGTGGGTGACCCGGCCCTGCTCATCGAAGCAGATCAGGCCCAGGCTGCCGCGCAGTACGGTAATGGTTTCGTCCTTGCTCGGGTTGGCATGGCGGTGCGGCGGAATGTACGAATCCGGCTCGATGGCGATGATCAGCCGGTGGCTGGCCGCTTCGTTGCTGCGGTGGAAATTGAGGTTCTTGCGCCGGCGCGGCAGTGCGCGCGCTTCGGCGATCAGTTGTTCGAGCATGCTGTTGTCGATCAGCAGCGGAGATTGCGTCATCGGGTTCCCGTTCACTGTTTGCGTGCCTTGATGGCTCCGGCCGATTGCTGCGCTTCCTGCAGTTCGGCCTTGCTTAACTGCTGCGCCAGCGTTGCCAGCTGTACCTGTGCCGAGCCGTTATTCTGCTCTGCAGCCAGTTTCAGCCACACGTAGGCTTTGACCTTGCTGGTTTCCGTACCGCCCCGGCCATGCAGATACATCAGGCCGAGATTGTACTGGCCGAGTGCATTGCCCTGTTCGGCTGCCTTGCGATGCCATTTTGCCGCTTCGGCATCGTTGCGCCGTACGCCACGCCCGGTCATGTACATAAAGCCGAGATAGGCCTGCGCTTCGGCGTGGTTCTTTTCTGCCGCGCGGGTATACCATTTCACCGCTTCTTCCAGATCCTGCTGCACCCCTTTACCGTTGCGGTAAGCCAGCCCGAGCTGGGTCTGGGCTGCCGGATCGCCTTTTTCCGCCTGCTGGCGCAGGTTGGCGAGAGGGTCGTTGGTAGCCGGTGCCACCGTAGCTGGAGCGGGTGTGGCCGGCGCGGATGTTTCGCCGGGGGCCGGCACCGCAGCCGCTTCGCCCGGTGTCGGGCTTGCTGCCGCCGACGTTGCCGGCGCCGATTCGGTAACCGTTGCAACCGCCGGGGCGGCCGGTTCTGCGTTCGCTGCCTTGTCGGCAGGCGGTGCGGCCGGTTTTGCCGGGGCCGCGGCGGGAACGTTGCCGAGCGTAACGCTTTGCTGTGTGAACTCGGTTTGCGGGCTTCTGCCCTTGTTGACCAACACATAGGTGGCGAGCAGGCCGATCGCCAGTGCGCTGGCAACTGCGGCACCCCAGTTGATCAGCTGTTTGCGGCTGGCGGAATTGCGTGCCGCCTCCAGCGATTCGGCAAATGCGGTCGATGCCGCCGGTGCGGTGGCGGTGGCACTGGCTGCTGCGCCGATCGGCAGATCGAGATTGTCGGGCATGCTCGGCAGTGCAGCGAGGCTGGTAACCGACGAGGTTTGCGGAATGTTTCCGATCACCGGCGCCTGCGGATCGAGTTCCAGCTGGTGCAGTTCGTGCAACAAGGCCTCGAAATTGCGATAGCCGCCACGCCAGAACGATTTTTGCATCCGGCCGAGGATTTTCGGCAATTTTTCCTGGTGCGCCGGCGCGAAGTAGTCGATGCGGCGCAGCGAAATCTGGCTGAACCAGTAGCCGATGCTGTACATGTCTACCTGCCAGTCGAGATGATTGCTGCCGATATGCGCCATCAACGTGGTTTCGTAATCGCTACGTGCCTTGGCGGAATATTCCTGCCAGCTGGACTTGTCGCTTTCGCCGACCAGCTGGCAATAGGCCGCCCAATCCTTGTCGATCGATTGTTTCAGTGCCGGCGACAGGTAGTCGGCGCCGCGTTGCCGGGTATCGAGGAACAGCGGCTTTTCCAGCCGGTGCTGCTGCGAGTGGGCAAAGCCGAAGTCGATGATGCGGATCGACTCATAATCGATACGCCGCTGGCTGTCGATGTTGATACAGATCGCATCCGGGCGCAGACCGCAGTGGATCACCCCCTTCTTGTGGATGGCATCGGCGATGCGGCATACCGCCATCAGCAGGCGCAACAGATCGCTGGAGCGCTGGAACGGGTGATCGAGCGCGCCCTGCGGTGTGGTCAGCCATTGCGACAGCGTATAGCCCGGAGCTTCGGTAACCAGAATCCGGCGTTCGGTATCGACGCCGATAAAGCGCGCCACGAACGGGTGTGTATGGTTGAATTCCTGTAGAATCCGCGCTTCCTGGCACAGCCAGTAGGCTGCCGCAGGGTAGCCGGGCGACATGATCTTGCACCAGCGTTCCGCATTCTTGCTGCTGAGGAATTTCTCCAATTGCAAGGCTGCGACGGCCTGGCCTGACTGATCTGCGAGATTGGACATGGCATCCCAGAAATTATGGTGGTGTATTGGTTGCTGTGGGAGATTGCGCCGGTTTGTCGCGCAACAGGATTCCCAGAGATTGTTTTAGCTTGTTTTGCCGTGATTATGCCACAAGTGATGGAGGCGCCAATCCTGTCAACCGCCGGCCGCCTTGGGCGTTGCATTCCGGCATGGAGCGGCCGCTGTGGCTGACTTGTGCCGCCGGCGCTGCGAGCGGTGGCCGTTGGTCCGGGCGCGCTCGTGTCACGGTAAATTGCTTGAGGAGAACCAGATGAAATCGACTCTGCGTTGGGGCGCAGCCATTCTCGCATTTGTGTCCTGCATTAGCATGGCCGGTGCTGCCGATACGCCTCCGCCATTGCCGGGCGATGAGCCGGGCAGCGCGGCATTGCCCGCGCCTGTGGCAGAGCCGGTCAAACCGGTAGTCGCGCCGGCACTACGCGACAGCGAGGCACGCGGTAGTTCCAGAGGGCGCCATGGTGGCCACCGGCATGAGGCGCATGCCGGAAAAGGCCACCACGCTGCAGCAGAGCCTGCAGCGCATCGGCATGGCAAACCGGAGCTTGCTCTTGTTAAATCTGCCAAATCGGCACGGCAGGCCAAGCCGTCCAAGGCTGCCAAAGCTTCCGTTGTGGCTAAAAAGTCCGCGCCGGCTGCTGCGCATGGCAAGCCTGCCGGTAAGCCGAAAAAGCACCGCTAGCCTTATTCCGGGTTGGCTGCCGTGCCCTTGTCGGCGGGGCGCATTGCCGCCAGCGTGGCTTGCTGCAGTTCGAGCGTTTTGATGCTTACCGACAGCATGTTCAGATTGGCCTGCAGCCAGTTCTCCACCACTTTCAATTCAACGATCTTGCGCTCCAGCTCGTCTTCGTTGAGACCCGGAAACAGGTTGGACAACGGCTCGGACTGTTTCCACAGATTGTTGAAAAAGGCGAATGCATCGTTGGGGGAAAACTTGTCGCTCATGGTTGGTTGTTCCTGATGAGAGAATGAAAAAGGGTGGCCAAGCCACCCTTTTTTGATATGCCGCTTGCGCGGTTTTAACCCTGCACGCTGCAGTCCACGACTGCCAGTGCGGTCATGTTGACAATGCGGCGCACGCTGGCGGTCGGCGTCAGGATGTGTACCGGCTTGGAGCAGCCAAGCAGCATCGGGCCGATGGTTACGCCATCGGCGGCGCTGACTTTGAGCAGATTGAAGCTGATGTTGGCGGCATCCAGCGTCGGCATGATCAGCAGGTTGGCATCGCCCTTGAAGCGGGCATTCGGGAACACCTGCTCGCGGATCGCGCCCGACAGCGCGGCATCGCCATGCATTTCGCCTTCCACTTCCAGCTCCGGCGCGCGCTCGTTCAGCAGACACAGCACTTCGCGCATTTTCAGCGACGACGGAGTATCGACGCTGCCGAAGCTCGAATGCGACAACAGCGCGATTTTCGGTGCAATGCCGAAGCGGCGCACGGTTTCGGCTGCCTGGACGGTGATTTCGGCCAGCTGCTCGGCAGTCGGATCGGCGTTGACGTAAGTGTCGGCGATAAAGATATTGCCGTGCGGCAGGATCAGCGCATTCATTGCCGCCAGCGTTTTCACGCCTGCCTTCTTGCCCAGCACCTGCTCGACGAATTCCAGATGCAGCTTGTATTGGCCGAAGGTGCCGCAGATCATCGCGTCGGCTTCGCCACGGCGCAGCATCAGCGAGCCGATCAGCGTGGTCTTGCGGCGAACTTCGCGGCGCGCATACTGGATGCTGATGCCGCGGCGCTGCATGATGTCATAGTACAGCTGCGAGTATTCGCGATAGCGCGGATCGTTTTCGTTGTTGACCAGCTCGAAATCGACTCCCGGGCGAATGCGCAGGCCGAGTTTCTCGATCCGCTGTTCGATCACCTGCGGCCGGCCGATCAGGATCGGCTGCGCCAAGCCCTGGTCAACCACTTCCTGTACCGCGTGCAAGACGCGCTGGTCTTCGCCTTCGGCGTAGATCACCCGCTTCTTGCCCTGTTTCGCTGCCGAGAATACCGGCTTCATGAACAGGTTGGATTTGTAGACGAACTGCGTCAGCTCTTCGCGGTAGGCCGCCATGTCTTCGATCGGGCGGGTTGCCACGCCGGACTTCATTGCCGCTTCGGCAACCGCCGGTGCGATCTTGATGATCAGGCGCGGATCGAACGGCTTGGGAATGATGTAATCCGGGCCGAACGACAGGGTCTGGCCAACGTAGGCGTCGGCCACTACGTCCGACTGCTCGGCCAGCGCCAGATCGGCGATGGCGCGCACGCACGCCAGCTTCATTTCTTCATTGATGGTGGTGGCACCGACGTCGAGTGCGCCACGGAAAATGAAGGGGAAGCACAGGACATTGTTGACCTGGTTCGGGTAGTCGGAACGGCCGGTACAGATAATTGCGTCGGCGCGTGCTTCCTTCGCCAGCGGCGGCAGAATTTCCGGTTCCGGATTGGCCAGCGCCAGA
>CALMFQ010000298.1 GCA_937863215.1 uncultured Pseudomonadota bacterium | reverse complement strand
TCGCAATATTCGCTGGCGTTGTATTCGATCAGCGTGACCAGTGGCTCGGCGGTCTTGATCTCGCCGATGTGGACCAGTTCGCCCGGCGCTTTGCCGATCTTGCCGTTGCGTCGTTTAGCGACTCGCTGTTTCATCGACAACCTCCAGCGGCAGATTCACGCTGTGCCAGAATTCGCTTTCCTGGCGCAGCGCCGTCGCGGTCAGCGGATTGTTGTGCAGCCAGCCGCTATCGAGCGTCAGCTGGAAGCCCTTGCTGTCGTGGCGCAGGCGCATCGGCGGCAGTTCGACATTGGTGCGGCTGCGATGGAACAGCACGCCCAGACGCAATGCAATCACGCGCGACCATTCGTCGAGATGGTCGATATTCAGCTGCTTGGCCAGGTTGCCGCGATGCGCTGCTGCCAGCCGCGACAACTGCAATTGCTCCGGCTTGGAGAAGCCGGGCATGTCGGCATGCTGCAGGATGTACGCCGAATGTTTGTGGTAGCCGGTGTGCGATACCGACAGGCCGATTTCATGCAATGCCGCCGCCCAGGTGAGCAGTTGCAGGTCGAATTCGTTGTGGCGCGGCGGATGGGCCTTGGCGTTGAGTTGTTCAAACAGTTGCAGCGCCAGTTTTTCCACCCGGCCGGCCTGCGCCGAGTCGATGTGGTAGCGGCGCTTGAACTGGCCGACGGTAACGTCGCGCATGTCCTTGTGGTGATGGCGGCCGATCAGATCCCACATTACGCCCTCGCGCAGCGCGCCGCTGGCACAGGTCATGACGCGGATACCGAGTTCACTGAAAATCGCCGACATGATGGCAAAGCCGCCGGCGATGACCGGCGCGCGATCCGGGCGCAGGCCGTTGATTTTCAGGTTGGCAATATTGCCCTGCTTCAACAGTAATTCGCGGATTTTCTCCATGCCTTCGATGGTCAGGCCATTGGTGCTGAAGTCGTTGAGCTCGCAGATGTCCTGCAGCGAGCGTGCCGTGCCGGAGGTGCCGACGGCCTGTTGCCAGTTGCCGGCGAAGAATTCGTGCACGATGCTTTGCAGCTCGATGCGTGCGGCGGTTTCGGCCGCCTGCAGCGCCTTTTCGGTGATCTTGCCGTCGGGAAAATAACGCAGCGTATAGCTGACGCAACCCATGTACAGGCTTTCGGTTTTCTGCGATTTGAGCTGTTGGCCGATAATGAATTCGGTCGAGCCGCCGCCGATATCCACCACCATGCGTTTTTCCTTGCTTGCCGGCAGACTGTGCGCGGCGCCGAGGTAGATCAAGCGCGCTTCTTCGCGGCCGGCGATGATCTCGATCGGAAAACCGCCCAGCGCTTCTTCCAGCTGCGGGATCAGCGTTGCCGAATTGCGTGCCACGCGCAGTGTGTTGGTACCGACTACCCGCACTGCTTCGCGCGGCAGCCCGCGCAGCCGTTCGCCAAAGCGCCGCAGACAGTCCAGCGCCCGCTGCTGCGCCGCTTCGTCCAGCCATTCGTCATTGTTGAGGCCGGCGCCGAGGCGTACCGGGTCTTTCAGCGTATCCAGCGGATAAATCTGATCGTCCACCACCCGCGCCACCTGCAGGCGAAAACTGTTGGACCCCAAGTCCACTGCTGCGATTGTCGAATATTCCATATTCCTGCCAAAACAAAACGCCGCGTGAGTCACGCGGCGATAGGTGTTGCGGGCCGGTTTCCCGGTCCGATCATTCCGGCACCCGCTGATAATGTGAAGCGTAGCCTGATTGCTGGCAACGGCTGCACCGCCGGGCGGCAGCGGAATTACTGCAATGCTTCGCGCTCGATCTCTTCTACCGAAGTGTGGCGCACATCCTTGCCTTTGACCAGATAGACGATGTATTCGCACATGTTTTTCGAGTGATCGCCGATGCGCTCCAGCGCCTTGGCAATCGACAGGATTTCCAGCGAGGTGGTGATGGTGCGTGGATCTTCCATCATGAAGGTGATCAGCTGGCGGATGATGGCGCGGTATTCTTCATCGACGGTAATGTCGGCACGCACCACATGCGCAGCAGTCGCCATGTCCAGCCGCGCAAATGCATCCAGCGCGCGGCGCAGCATGTCTACCGCCAGCTCTGCCATGTGGCGCACTTCGTTGAAGCGCGGCAGATGGAACCGGTCGGTTTCGTAGATCATCTTGCTCATGCGGGCGATTTTTTCCGCCTCGTCGCCGATACGCTCCAGATCGGTGGTGGTCTTGATCATCGTCATCACCATGCGCAAATCGGTTGCGGCCGGCTGGCGGCGGGCAATGATGTGCTGGCACATTTCGTCGATCATCACGTCGAAGCTGTTGACGCGGCGATCTTCCTCGATCACTTTGTTCATCACTTCCAGATCGCCGCTGCTCATTGCTTCAATGGCGTTGACGATCTGCTGTTCCACCAGTCCGCCCATCTGCAGCACACGCGAGCGTACTGTTTCCAGTTCGGTATCGAATTGCTTGTATATGTGTTCCTGCGGCATTGTGTTTCTCCTCAATCTGACGGGTGAGGGCTGCGCGGCCTTGTCTGTCTTTGTTGTATTCGTCGCAGTCGCCAATTGCCCACGGCAATCGGCGACTATAGCCCCCGGATGTTAAACATCCATTACATGATTATGTCATAACCTCCACACCGTTCGCTGTACCGAGCAGCAAAACATCGGCGCGGCGCACCGCGAACAGGCCATTGGTCACCACACCGGTAATCTGGTTCAGCTCTTTTTCGAACTCGGCTGCCTGGGCGATTTTCAATCCGTGCACATCGAGAATCACGTTGCCGTTGTCGGTGGTGAAACCTTCGCGCAGCATTGGCTGGCCGCCGAGTCTGAGCAACTGCCGCGCCACATGGCTGCGTGCCATCGGAATCACTTCCACCGGCAGCGGGAAATTACCCAGCACCGGTACCAGCTTGCTCTTGTCGGCAATGCAAATGAATTGATCGGCCACTGCGGCAACAATCTTCTCGCGCGTCAGCGCTCCGCCACCGCCCTTGATCATCTGCAGATAATGGTTCACCTCGTCGGCGCCATCGACGTACACCGGAATCTTGTCGACACTATTGAGGTCGAA
>CALMFQ010000297.1 GCA_937863215.1 uncultured Pseudomonadota bacterium | reverse complement strand
GAAGCGCTCGGCGCCGCCAACGTGGTCGGCATCACCATGCCGTCGCGTTTTTCCAGCCAGGGCAGCGTCGGCGATTCGGACAGCCTGTGCCGCAACCTCGGCATCGAGTTGCGCCAGCACCCGATTGCCGCATTGGTGGATGGCTACGCCAGCGGCTTTGCCGACGCCTTCGGCACGCCGCTACAGGGCTTGGCGCTGGAAAACCTGCAGGCACGGGTGCGCGGCACCATCCTGATGGAGTATTCCAACAGCTTTGGCCACCTGCTGCTGACCACCGGCAACAAGAGCGAAATCTCGGTCGGTTATTGCACCTTGTACGGCGACACCAATGGCGGGCTGGGGCTGATCGGCGATCTGTACAAGACCGAAGTGTTCGAGCTGTGCCGCCACCTGAATGCCAGCGCCGGCCGCGAGCTGATCCCGCAGATCATCATCGACAAGGAGCCATCGGCCGAGCTGGCGCCGGATCAGCGCGACAGCGACAGCCTGCCGCCGTACCCCTTGCTGGACGTGGTGTTGAAACAGCTGATCGAAGGCGACCGCCTGGCCGGCAACGAGCGCGAGCAGGTCGAACGCCGCTTCGCCGAATTGCGCGCCAGCCCCGACGGCCAGCAACTGATCGCACGCATCCAGCGCATGATTGCGCGCAATGAATACAAACGCCGCCAGGCGCCGCCAATCCTGCGCCTGCGCGGCCGGGCGTTCGGCAACGGGCGGCAGATGCCGATTGCCGCCCGGTATGCATGAAGCCGGGCTGCAGGCCGCTCTGGGTGCGGTTTGCAGCGGCCGCGCCAGTATTGGTTTGCAGGCAGGTGGTTTTTTGCAGGAGGTAACTTTTTGCCCACGCGGGGTTTGATTGGGGGGGGCAGCAAGCTGTCCACCCTCCCCAATTGGCCGAACAATTGGGGAGGGATGATGCATTGCCGCCCGATCCGGCATCATGCGTGATGGCGGGCGCTGGCGTTGACTGTGCTGCATCAACCTGGCCCGGCGGGTCAATGCGGCAGGCGGTTGCGCCAGCCGTATTGAGTGCGGCCGGCGCCCGGCGCATCAATCGTCGCGCGTCAGCACTTCCAGCAGTTCGATTTCGAACACCAGATTCGAATTCGGCTTGATATGCGCGCCGATCTGGCGCTCACCGTAGGCCAGGTGCGCCGGCACCAGCAGCTTGCGCTTGCCGCCGACGCGCATGCCCATCAAGCCCTGATCCCAGCCCTTGATTACCCGGCCGCTACCGATCACACACTGGAACGGCTTGCCGCGCGAGTGGGACGAATCGAACTCGGTGCCGTCTTCCAGCCAGCCGGTGTAGTGGGCGGTGATCAGTGCACCCTTGACCACGGCTTTGCCGTCGCCGGGCTGAAGATCGACGATTTCCAGTTGTTTATCGCTCATCAACGGCTTTCATTGTCTGCACGGCTACACCGCGCCTGGCTGCGCACCAGCGGTGATGCGGGCTGCGCAAGCGCTTGCAGAGCGGTCTGCAGCCCGGTTTTTGTTTGCGGCAAAGCTGCGGCCGGCTCAGCGGCGCGAGAATTTTTCCGCCAGCTGATTGAGTTTGGCGGCGGTGCGCTGGCGTGCGGCTTCGGCTTCGCGCTCGGCTTTCTGCCGTTCGGCGCTTTTTTTGGCGCGTTCGCGCAGCGTTTCCTTGGCGTGGGCGCGGTGCTCGTCGGTGATTTCGCCGACGCTGTTGCCCTGCAGGTCAAAGCGGGTGGTCGCCTTTTCCATGTTCTTGAGGTAGCGGAACGAGTTGGCGTGCATGCCCAGCGCCGCGCGCAGGGTTTTCTTGTCGACTGCCGGCATCAGCTCGCGAATCTGTTTGTCGATACCGATCGCCAGCGGCAGGCTGTCGCGGAATACCGCGAATTTGGCTTGCAGCTCCTTGATCAGGGCGCTGGGGGTCATGGCTGGGGCGGGCGTCGGGGTTGTTTCGGTCATGGCTATCGTCTGCGAAGCGGTGCGAGGCCGATGATTTTAGGCTCTGTTGCCATGGGTTTCAAGGACGCGATCCGTGAAATCCATGCAACCGAGCCTGGGCCGATTGCCCGGCAGCCGATAGCCGGATTTGCTATTGGCTCTGCCCGCGGCGATAGATCAGGTAATACACCAGTGCCACCAGCCCGCTGCCGCCGAGCAGGTTGCCGGCGATCACCGGGCCGAGATTGGCGAACAGCCCGCCGATGGTCAACGCATCCAGTTGCGCGATATCGGCCGGTGCGCCGGGTTTGAGCAGCAATGCCAGCGGAATCAGGTACATATTGGCGATGCTGTGCTCGAAGCCGGCAGCAACGAATGCCGACACCGGAAACACGATCGCCACCAGCTTGTCGACCACGCTGCGCCCGGCCAG
>CALMFQ010000296.1 GCA_937863215.1 uncultured Pseudomonadota bacterium | reverse complement strand
AATGCTTGCTTATGTCCATGCTTGAGTTAACTGATAACAGCCCGCGGGAATTCTTCGCTCTGCTCAGTTCAGTTCAGCTTGCGTCATGCGCATGCAGTTTGGAGTGGTAAATCGAGAACGGCACCCGCGGGCCTTTTTGTGTCTGCGGGTAATCACAGCCGATTACCGCGATGCAGACCACAGAAACCGAACCGACGCCAAAGACCAGGAAGCGCCCCTACAAACGCCCTGTCATCAAGCTCCCGTCCGCCAAGCGCACCGAGCAGTATGCTGCCCGGGCAGCCAAACCCCTGCCGGACATCAGGGAACTATCCGGCACCCGCGCACGCATCAACGTGCCGAAGAACCTCCGGCGGCTCACGATGGTCCACGAATACTGCCTGCGCTGGGATGAACCGCTGCCAGAGTACCGCTCGATCGAGAAGTCCTGGCACCCCACCAAGCTGGAAGAACGCACACTCCACGATCAGTTGGTCCGTCTGCATCCCTTTGCCCCGCTGGTCTACAAGCGTCTGGCCCGCCTGACCCGCAACTACCAGGCGACGGAAGCCGGCATCCTGCGCAAGCTGCAGGACGGCGCGACCTACAAGGTCTGCCCCAATCATGTCCGCCGCGCCCTGAAGGCCCTCCGGGAAGCCGGACTGGTTGAGCGTATTCCGGCCCGGGACGACACGAAGGCCTGCGGATGGGTCGTACGCCTCAAACACCGCGCCGAATGGCCCAGCACGTTCAATCCGGGCGGGCAGCATCTGGAGGCCATCAAGGCCCAACCGGGCTACAGCGAACGCCAAGGACGGGTCGTCGAAACCGAACGCGCCGGACGCCCCTTCCGCTCATGGCGGGCAGCCGACCAATACATCCTCGACGGCATTACCGGAGAGGTCATCAACAAGGCTACCGGGGTGGTCGTATTCGTCATCGTCCATCAGGTGCGGAACAAATGGGGAGTGGGTCGTTTTTTAGGCCCAGCCGCTGGCAAACTTTCGAACGTACGTTTGAGTCAGAGCCACGCCGGGTATATAGAAGAGATAAGAGAGGGAGGTATAAACAGAAAAACAACCCTAGTCCCTTCTGGCAAACCGGACTCCCGGGAGCTTCGCTCTTGTTCTGAACCTATCTCCCTACTTTCTGTTGAGCCACCAATTCCGGACTGCCCTACGGGCGACCCCGGTGCCCATACCGATCTGACCAATTCCGGTGCCCATACCGAACCCGCCAATTCCAACCCCCCGGAAAAACCACTTCCTACTCTGGAGGATGAGGGTCCGGATATTGGGCCACTCCCGGAGCAGGATTTGTCCTCCATCGATTTCTTCAATGCCGAACTGACAACAGTTCAGAAGGAGTGGGAGAAGGCAGAACACCCTCGCGAGCCTGATGAACCATGGGGATACGGCAAATACTTCGACCCGGAAAATAGCCGGTACTACGATGTTGCTGATGGTCGTGATGTGGTTCCGTTCGATACCATCATGAGCCTTCCGCCCGAGCAGATGTCGATTATCGTCCAGGCCCCCTACTATCTCGGGACTCGCGGCAAATACACCGCCACGATCGTCGAGCGTTGGTATCGCAATTCCCCCGATGGTCTGCTGATCCGTGAGCTGCTGGGTGATGACGAGGGCGAAGATCTCGTGACTGCCCGTCTGTTCATGCGCCGCTTCGTCGATCGCTTCCGTGCCGGTACCCACGAGGAACTCTACTGCCGCCTCGCCTACATCGCGATGGTCGGTCGTGCCCGTATGTGCCGCGGCGAAAGCAAACCCACCTACACGTATGCGGAGTTGAAGGACTGCCGCCGCCTGTCCGCCCGACTCCGCCGGGAGGAACGTCCGGACGCCGTAACGCGTATAGCGGATGTGGTGCTATTCACATCCAGCAGTATCGTATGTGCGCCTGAGTTTGAAGACGAGTTGACCCTGCACGAATTCGAGCAAATGATCATCGCGCCGGCGCTGGCACGGCGGAAGGAACTCGGATCCGACTGGGTTCCCGACGGCGCATTCAACAATAATATCGAGGATTATGTCCTGCTGACCATCGGGGCGGCGTGGGAACAGGATGATACCCATCTCGACCAACTCCTCGCTGCGACGAACCGCACCTGGCGCCTGATGGCTCTCCACGCAACCGATGTCGGCAGAGCGGTCATCCGTTATTTCCGCGCCGGATATACTTCCGAATCCACGGCTGCACTCTGGAAAGCGTTCGGACGCATGTTCCGCATGCTACCAGAGGATACCATGAACGAGCACAACCGTATCTTTAACGAAGCCCGACAGCTGAATGAAATGCTCGGCTACAATTAATCCTACAACCCAACATGGAAGACAAAATACCTGCTCCTGAAGAAATCGAACAAAGCAAACGCAAAGAGGGCATCGTGGCCGCTGCGCGCGATGCACTCCACAGGGAAGGCTCATGCGAGATTGACCCGGATGCCGAAATATCCGAGGGGGATGATAATGGCTGCTACGTTCGAAGCTGGACGTGGTTCAGTTTTGTCGGGACACCTTGGGACAAGGAAAAGAAGGATGACGCCGTATGAGCCGTAAAGCCTCACCGGAAACCCAATTGCGTTCTGCGAAATCACGCATACGCCTTCTCGAGAAACAGCGCGATGAGGCGCGCAATCAGGTAGTATCGCTACGCGCCCAACTGGCTGTCAGCCACGCAGATGCCACGGCTTGGCGTGCAAGATTCGACAAGTTGCTGGAAAGGGACACACGTCATGGGGTTTCTGGATCCTGAACCATTATTTGTCCAGACACCCGCGGATCCTTTATTCAATTGGCTGCGTGACCGGCGTATGCGTCCTGTACCGTTCGTGCAGACTGAGGTGGATATTCGCCGCGACGAAGCACTGGCCCCAGCGCTAGGATGGACGAAATCTGACTTAAATCCGGGGTCTTGGATATCACCCCAAAAAGATGGCGGCGCTGTGCGCACGGTAGTAGACAGAAGGTATTTGGGTGACGAACTGGAAAGGTACATACGACCATGATGACTATCACGGAGGCAGCACTACAGGCGTGGGAACCATCACCGCCGGGAGTCAAATGTCCGTTTACGTCTTCGGAGCTGGCGCATCTATATGATCCCACAGCCAAATGGGACGCTGAGTTTATCAGCAGGTACGAGTCCACCCCACTGGATATCTGTCCGGGATGTGGGTACGGAACCCGCGCGTCCGGTATCGTACTGGTCACCAGACCGGATCTGATCATCGAGGCATCTGACCCGCGGCTATGCCGCGACTGTAACCCCAACCAGGTCGGGCGCCGTCACCCCGACGACCCACCCAGCAGTGAGCTATTCCCATGAGCTTCAACCTGACCACTACATCCGGCCTTCACGGGGCGGCTATCGACTTTCGCATCCTGTCGCTAGCTGAGGCACTGGCTGCTATCCACGGTCCGGTGCATGTGGCCAAGGAATCGTCGGGTATCCATCTCTACATGGCATCCCCTCGGTGCCTTGAACAGGATGGAAAGCGCGAACTGACCAAACGGCATCTGGCCGTAAATGCCTCGAAGTATTTCCAGATAACGAATACAGGGCAGTACGCTGGAAAGCTGACTGGGCGCCGACGCAAAATCGACAATTGCGCGATGTGTATGAAGACTGGTCAGCCATATTCGGTGGCTGATCTGCTGAACTATCCGCCGCTGACCATTCGTGGTATTCCAAACGTGGCCACCACGGTGAAGATCCAGGACAATACGAACTGGTTGGTGGATGATGGGCGCGGAAACAAAATACCCGTACCACCAGGCACGACTGTTCCGATCACGGAATTACCCGCTGGGCATCCGGCCGTATGGTATCTGACCCAGTATCGACCGGCTTACGATTTGCAGGCCCTGTGGAGTCAGTTCCGGTGTTCCTTCTGTACGGCCGAATTTCCTGAGTCGCAGGAATTGAAGCGCCGCTACCGGCCATTACCGCTGGATTTTAAGGACACACCACAGAACCGCATCATTTTCTTTGCGGACATCAACACAGTGCAGCGGTCATGGCAGGCACGCGTAATCGAGTACGTTGATCCACATGGACTGAAGTATTATCTGCATCCGTACACGAATCAGTGGGTGGCCTGCGAGCAGCGTCAGCCCGGAGGTAAATTCAAACCCCTTGATTCTATCCCACAACACAGGTTCGAGTGGGATCTGACCAAATATCGCAACGCGCGAGGCTCCAGTCGGAACGATATTCTGTTCGGGTTGGACGCCGCACAGCAATGGAATTTCGATCAGGGCCGGCGTGGTAAACAGACGGTAGCTGGTCTGACTGAGGGACCGCTGGACGCCGGGCGGATGGGTCCGCCGTTTACCGCTACTACTGGTAAATTCATTTCCGCCGAACAAGCGCAGATGCTGGTCACAAGATTTCACCGGATCATTTATGTACCGGATACGGATGCGGCGGGCATGAAGGCGTTGGATGACGCCAGGGTTTTGTTTGAAGGACGTTGTGATTTTCAGGTTTTGAATCTGAAAGAATTGGGCTTCGGCTCAAAGGATCTTGGAGAACTCACAGGCGATGTGGCACGCCAATTAATTCAGCCACTGCTAAACTTCTGATGAACAAGAACAATTCAGCCCATATGGTTCGTGGTGGGCGGGCAAAAATTGCGGCAAAACCGGTTGTCAGGCACGCCAACGCCGATTACACGACGCTGGCCTACATGGCCATGCAGGCCAAGCGGAGGCATGATTCGATGGACCGATCATATCGACTGTTCCTGGCCAGCATACCGACCAAGGAACGCGTACCGTATAAGCGGGTGGATTCTGACGCGCTGGATCCAGACTGTGGTTTACCAAATGGACGGACGGAGGTTTTGGTGCCGGTCCGCCTGGTTCTACCTTTCCTGCGGTACTTGCTTTCCAAGCGTGCCATCTCGGTGCCGGTATCGCGACGCATCCGTGAAGATGTGGACCAAGCTTGTCAGCGTCAGACTCTACCGCCCAATGTGGCGGAGGTTCTCGAGCGAAAACTGGATGGGAAATCTGACACGGACAAGTGGCCAGCTACTAAATCTGATGTGCCCGTTCCTGTGGGTATGCGTTCACTGTCTGATCAGAAGTACGATGATTTTGTGCGCACTATCGGAAGCATTGGGGAGTTGCTGCATAAAGCTGAAAAATTGGCGGAAGAGGCATTGCAGTTGCGAGACAGGTCCGGGCGGCATGAGAGCATTGACGTCAGTCGGCTTATTTCTGAGAATGCTGAACTGATGGCCAATAATCTGGCACTCAAGGAGGAAATACGGCGGCTGACTACTTCCAAACATCAACTGATGGAAGCCGGGCACGTTCCATTTGAAGCACTCCAGCTGGAGGATGGCAAGGTGTGGACCGCCGCCGAACTACGCCGACTCGGCACCTGGTTCACCATCCAGGACCTGTGGCGTCAATATTTGGAGAAACACAGAGTTGCCAATCTCGAACGACAGCTGGATATCCAGCAGTTCTCCCGGTTTGTCTACTGGGTGTTCTGCACGAAACTGCGCGACGCTGCCAACACGCCTGTTCCGCGCGCTGAAGCATTGACCCAGTCCTACTGCTCTGTGTTGCGGATCCGTATACCGGATGCCAATACGTATGCGCGCGAGCAGCACGCCATCATGGACGCGGTCCGGAAAAAGATACCCGTGGCCGCCGTCGCCAATTGGGTACCCCAACTGTGGTTTAGTTCTTTGGGTGTGGCGCATTTGTTTGGAAAATTCGACGACTTGTTCCATCAGTGGGAACGGGCTGG
>CALMFQ010000295.1 GCA_937863215.1 uncultured Pseudomonadota bacterium | reverse complement strand
GCAGATATTGGCACAGAAAAGAAAAACGCCCGGCGGTCAGCCGGGCGTTTGCTTGGGTCGAGAGCCGATCAGCTTTCGACTTTGGACATGCGTTTGCGCTCATTCTCGGTCAGATAGCGCTTGCGCAGTCGGATGCTCTGCGGAGTGATTTCGACCAGTTCGTCGTCATCGATGAATTCAACTGCCGATTCCAGCGTCAGTTTGATCGGTGTGGTCAGGCGCACGGCCTCGTCAGTGCCGGAAGCACGTACGTTGGTCAGCTTCTTGCCCTTGATCGGATTGACTACCAGATCGTTATCGCGGCTATGGATACCGATGATCATGCCTTCGTACAGCTTGTCGCCCGGGCTGACGAACATGCGGCCACGATCTTCCAGGTTCCACAATGCGTAAGCGACGGCCTCGCCGTTTTCCTGCGAAATCAGCACACCGTTGTGACGGCCCGGCATATCCGGTTTGACCGGTGCGTAGTCGTCGAACACGTGCGACATCAGGCCGGTGCCACGGGTCATGGTCATGAAGTCCGACTGGAAGCCGATCAGGCCACGTGCCGGAATGTGGTATTCGAGGCGGGTGCGGCCCATGCCGTCCGATTCCATGTTCACCAGCTCACCGCGACGGCGGCCGATTTCTTCCATGATCGCGCCCTGATGGCCGTCTTCCAGATCGATGGTGAGATTTTCGTACGGCTCGCATTTTTCGCCGTTGATTTCCTTGTAAACCACACGAGGCTTGGCCACGGCCATTTCAAAGCCTTCGCGGCGCATGTTTTCCAGCAGAATCGTCAGGTGCAGTTCACCACGACCGGACACGCGGAAAATATCGGCATCGTTGGTGTCTTCAACACGCAGCGCCACGTTGGTCAGCAGCTCTTTGGTCAGACGATCGCGGATCTGGCGGCTGGTAACGAATTTACCTTCGGTGCCGGCCAGCGGCGAGCTGTTGACCATGAAGTCCATGGTCAGCGTCGGCTCATCCACCGACAGCATTTCCAGGCCAACCGGACTGTCCTTGTCGGCGATGGTGACGCCAATACCGATTTCTTCGATACCGGAAATGATGACGATATCGCCAGCTTCGGCGCCATCTACCGGCACCCGTTCCAGGCCCTGGAAACCCAGCACCTGGTTGATACGACCCTGGCCCACCTGCTCGTCGCCTTTCATTACCGCAACAGCCTGGCCCGGCTTGATGCGGCCATTAGCGATGCGGCCAACGCCGAGACGGCCGGTGTAAGTCGAGTAATCCAGGGCGGAAATCTGCAACTGCAGCGGCGCTTCGGAATCGCCCTTGGGCGGGTTGACATGCTTCAGCACGGTTTCAAACAGCGGGCTCATGTCGCCGGATTCTTCCGCCATGTCCAGCTTGGCAAAGCCGTTCAGCGCCGATGCGTACACTACCGGGAAATCCAGCTGTTCATCGGTCGCGCCCAGCTTGTCGAACAGATCGAAAGTCTGGTTGATCACCCATTCCGGACGCGCACCGGGACGGTCGATCTTGTTGATCACCACAATCGGGTGCAGGCCCAGCGCCAGCGCCTTCTTGGTCACGAAGCGAGTCTGCGGCATCGGCCCTTCGACCGCATCCACCAGCAGCACCACGCCATCGACCATGCCCAGCACGCGCTCGACCTCGCCGCCGAAGTCGGCGTGTCCCGGAGTGTCAACGATGTTGATGTGGGTACCCTGGTAATTTACGGCGGTATTCTTGGCCAGAATGGTAATGCCGCGCTCTTTTTCCAGATCGTTGCTGTCCATCACCCGTTCGGCGATTTGCTGGTTTTCACGGAAAGTACCGGCCTGGTGCAGCAGTTTGTCGACCAGGGTGGTTTTACCGTGGTCAACGTGGGCGATGATGGCGATATTACGGAGTGCGCGCGACATAACTCGATGACTCTATGCTTGAAAAAGGCGCGCATTGTAACACAGCCGACCGCACATGCATGCGGTCGGCTGGCGGAAACGGCAAATTTTTCTTGTAATTACAAGAATCTGCGCTAGCAACGGAAGCCAGTACCGGATCAGAACAGCAGAGAAATACCTACATTGAAACCACGGTCGATGGTGTGTGTGTGACGGTTGTCCTTGTACTCGGTGCGGATTTCGCGCCAGCCGGCCGTGACCTTGGCGTTGTCCATCACCTTGAAACCGACGCCAGCATTGAAGTGCGACAGATTGTCGGCGCCGCGGCCACTGGTAATCGACGGGGCATACCAGATATCCGCACCGGCAGTCAGGCGCTCGTCGCCCACCAGGCTGACGACCACACCGCCGCCCAGTGCCAGCGCATCCGACCAGTCGTGATGCGGCGTATCGATGTAATAGCCACGCGCGCCGAGCACGGCGCGGAAGTTGCCTTGCCGCTGTTCCACCTGCACCCCGCCCCACGCCACATCGCCGTCGTTTTCCTGATGCACGGTGCCCAGGTTCAGATGCAGATCGCGTGCCAGTCGTGCGCCATCGTATTCGATCCCGGCGGCGTGTTCCGACAGATTGATATCCAGACGATCGGCATGGGCCGCGCCGGTTACCAGCAAGGCAGCGACTGCAATCAATTTTGCTTTCATATCGACTAATTCCCTCAGGTTGAAACAAGGCAGACCGGCCCCTGTGGCCGCTGCCAATCTTGTCAGTGCAGAATGCGCCGCACGTAGGCGGCCACCGCCCGGATCTGCAGGTCATCCAGCCCGCCCACCAGCTTGCGCACGATCGGCTTGGCAATCTTGGCGACGCTGGCCATTCCCAGCTGTGCGGTTTTCTGCGCCATGAAACCGGCATTGGCCTGTTTCAGCGGTTCGACAAAGAAATACGCCAGTCCGGCATCGGTCAGTTCGTTGACCAGAGCGGCGAATGCCGCCGCATGTTTGCTCGGTTTGTCGTCCTGCTCCAGCTGCGTCAGCAGCGTATCGGTACGACGGTAAAGCTCGGCGCCGAGGTAGAAACGTAGCGACGGTCCGTGTTCATGAATCTGCATGGGGCTCTCTTCTATTTGCCTAATAGTTTCTGCAACTGATTTTGTAGCTGATCGCGCGCCTTTTGCTGCAATTGCTGCTTGCCTTGATCAAGCTGCTGTCTGGCCTGCTGCTGCAGCGCGGCCTTCTGTTCCTGCAAGCTGGCCTTGGCCGAATCGCTCAGCATATTGGCAAAATCCAGCGCGTAGCCTGGCGTTGCCAGCGGCCCCTTGATGCGCACCGGCAAGGTCACGCCCTTCAGCTCGTTCAGTTCGCGTCCGTCCTGGCCGACCGCGGTGCCGACCACACTGGCCTTGAGCAGATAATCCAGCTGCTTGCCCGGCAGATCGACCGTACCCTGCCCTGCCAGCCGCAACAGCGGCGACTTGGCACTCAGATCGTCGTTGTGGATCACGCCATTCTGCGCCAGCAGCGTTGCCGATAGCTCGGAGAAATCGGTCTTCTCGCTGCTATTGGCCTTTTCCACCTTCTGCCCGGAAAATTGCGCCATCAAGACTTTGGCTTCGCGCAGACGCGCGCCGATATTGATGCCGCGCAGCGCGCCATCGCGCATCTGCAGCCTGGCCTTGCCATTCAGGCTGCGCGTCAACTGATCGATATTGCCGCCTTTCGCCTGCAGATTGGCCTCGACGTTACCGCGCCCCTCCAGCTGCTCGTATTTGGCGAAGGTTTTCAGCAACTGGCCGACATTGACGTTGCTGAGCGTATTTTCCAGCTGGAATGCCGGCTGGGCGCTGGCAGTGGCCGACAATTTCGCATCCAGATGGCCGCCGAACAGATCGACGCTCAATGGCGCCAGTTGCAGTTTGCCGCTGCCGGCATCGATGCCGGCGTGCAGATTGGCCAGCGCCAGCTCGCCCTGCACCAGCTTGCCGATCCGAACCTGCCCGCCAGCCGCCAGATCCTTCAGCGGCGAAAGATCGATTGCAGCCGGCCCGGTGGCAGCCGCCTCGGCGGGTTTGGCCGGTGCAGCCGCCAGATAGCGATCCAGCAGCAACTGATCGGCATCGACATCGAACTGGTAGTGCGGATGCGCCAGATCGGCAATGCTCAACTGAGTTTTCACACGCGATTGATCGAGCGCCCCGGCCAGCGCCAATTGCAGCGATTTGCCGCTGCCGCTGGCCGAGCCGGACAAATCGTAATTGATACTGCCGGGCTTGAGCTTCGGCGACGCCAGCAAGCCAGTCAGGCGCAGCTGTGGCAATTTGGCCGCCAGTTGCTGCAGATCGATATTGACCGGGCTGGCCAGATTCAGCGCCAGCTTGTCGCCAGCCTGCTCGGCATTCAGCTTGAGGTTGAGCTGCTTGATCGCCAGCTGTTGCTGCTGTCCGGAAAAGCCCGCCAGCCGGGCATCGGCGTTCAGGGTACGAGCACCGGCAAGCGCCGCGGTGAGCGTGATATCGTCGCCGCTGACGCGCTCGCCACCGAATTGCAGCTTCGGCGCCAGCAGTTTGGCGTTGAGCTTGCCCTGCGGCAACGTGCCGCTGGCTTCCAGTGCGATGCCATCGGCCGCCAGCGTGCGCTTGCCCGGCTCAAGATCGGCATTGGCGCCGAATTTGAGTTTGAAATCGTGCAATTGCGGCGTGTCGCCGCTGATTTCCAGCGTCAATCCCTTGGCTTCGGCGCGATCGGATTTCTGGCTGTAGCGGGCATCGCCATCCAGTTGCAGCGCCAGCTTCGACGCCGGGCCTGCCTGGCCGGCAAAACCGAACGACAGCTTGCGCGCCGCGTACAGCCCGACTTCGGCGTCGAAATCGAAATCGAAATCGCCGCCGAGCAGCAGATTACCTTGCGCCTTGGGCTGCGATTGCAGCAGCTGCAGCGTCAGATTGACGCCACGCGCCTGCTTGGTGTTCACCTCGCCGGTCTTGAGCGTGATCGTTTTCAGTTCGGTACGCTGCTGCAATTGCCGGTCGTCGAACAGCAACTGACTGTTATCGACCTTGATCTTGCCAATCTGCAGCTTGATCGGCGGCGATGCCTGTTTCGGCTTAGCCAGCAGGTCGGCGATGTTGAGGCTGCCATCCGGATTGCGCACCAGCGTGGCATTGATGCCACTGGCTTCGATCGAGTCGATCACGTAGTTCTGCCGCAACAGCGGCATGATCGCCAGCGACAGCCTGGCCTGATCGATGGCAAGAAAGGTCTGCGGCGAATTGTGTTCTGACAGCGTGACCTTCGGCAGCGCCACGCCGATCGACGGCCACAGGCTGAGTTTGATATCACCGTCGAATTTCAGCTCGCGCTGTTTTTCCTTGCGCACAAAATCGCTGATCAGCGGCTTGAGCGAATTCGGGTCGAATGTGGCGGCGATGTAGCTCACGCCGATACCGGCCATGCCAACGATGCCGGCGGCACCATAACCAAGGTAACGTAACAGACTGCTCATACAGCGCCGGCTCCGGCAATTTCTGGAGCCGACACTCTACCACAGCCAAACTGAACCGAAACTAAACCGGGTCGTGGCACACCGCTTCGATGTTATGCCCGTCCGGATCGAGCACGAATGCGCCGTAATAATCCGGATGGTAATGCGGCCGCAACCCCGGCGCGCCATTGTCACGGCCGCCGGCAGCCATCGCCGCCTGGTAGAAAGCATCGACCAGTGCGCGGCTGGCAGCGCGGAAGGCGATGTGGATCGGCGGCTGATTCGGCGTGCCGGGCTCCTTGCACTTCATCCCGCTCGCCGAATAAATCAGCGCTTCCTTATGGCGGAATGGCGCATGCTGGCAACTACATCCGCCACGCCACATGGCCGGCGGCGCGAAACACCGTTAGGCTGCGGCCCAACC
>CALMFQ010000294.1 GCA_937863215.1 uncultured Pseudomonadota bacterium | reverse complement strand
GCCCGCCGTTGATCGCCGGGTGGCCGGCACGCGCCAGCACAATCAGCCGGTCGCGTGACACGCGCTGCTGGCGAATCGCCTCGCTCACCGGCACCGGAATATCCAGTACCAGATCCAGACTACCGGCTGTCAGCTCGTTTTCGATGTCGCGCCGGTCGATGCGCACGCTGGCAATCTCGATAGCCGGCGCCAGTTGCCGCAGCCGCGCCAGTAGCGGCGGCAAAGCGGTGGCCTCGAACACGTCGCGCAAGCCGAGATGAAACAGCCGGTGGCTGCTGCCCGGATCGAATTCCACCTGCCCCTGCATGCTCGACTCGAACAAGGCCAATGCTTGCCGCACCTGCGGAATCACCTTGCGCGTGAACGGCGTCGGCGCCATCGTCGCCCCCTGGCGTACGAACAGCGGGTCGTCGAACAGCTGTCGCAGCCGTGCCAATGCGTGGCTGATGGCCGGCTGGGTCAGGTTCAGCTTGCGGCTGGCACGGGTGATGTTGCCCTCGCTGAAAATGGCGTCCAGCACTACAAATAAGTTCAGATCGATACGTGAAATATGCATGAAACTAATTATGACATATTCAAACTATTCATTTGATTGATTTATAGCCGAGCCGTATTCTCGATCCCAACTTACAGGGAGTTATGCCATGGATTTCGCACATTCCGCCGCCGCCCGTGACACCATCGAACGCATGACCGCGTTCATGAACCAACACGTAATTCCGGCCGAAAAAACCTATTTCGAGCAGCTCCAGCGTGGTGCAGACTGGACCCGGTGGAACCAGCCGCCGGTGATGGAAGAGCTGAAAGCCAAGGCCAAGGCCGCCGGTTTGTGGAACCTGTTCCTGCCCGAGCCGGAATATGGCAACCGCCTGTCGAATGTCGATTACGCGCCGCTGGCGGAAATCACCGGCCGTTCGGTGATTGCGCCGGAAGTGTTCAACTGCAACGCGCCCGACACCGGCAATATGGAAGTGCTGGTCAAATACGGCTCGGAAGAGCAGAAGGCGCGCTGGCTCAAACCCTTGCTCGACGGCACCGTCCGCTCGGCGTTCTGCATGACCGAGCCGGGCGTGGCGTCCAGCGATGCCACCAATATGCAAGCCACCGCGATCATCGAAGGTGATGAAGTGGTACTGAACGGCCGCAAATGGTGGAGCTCCGGCATCGGCCACCCGAACTGCAAAGTGGCGATTTTCATGGGCCTCACCGATCCGAACGCCGATAAACACAAACAACACTCGATGGTGCTGGTGCCGCTGGACACGCCGGGGGTGAAAATCGAGCGCATGTTGCCGGTGTTCGGCACGCTGGATGAGCCTTACGGCCATGGCGAAGTCAGTTTCACCAACGTGCGCTTGCCACTGTCGGCGTTTATTGCCGGGCCGGGGCGCGGTTTCGAGATTGCGCAGGGCCGCTTGGGCCCGGGCCGCATCCACCACTGCATGCGCGCCATCGGTGCCGCCGAATACGCGCTGGAACTGATGTGCAAACGCGCCATGACCCGTGTCGCTTTCGGCAAGCCGCTGGCCAAACTCGGCGGCAATATCGACGTGGTCGCCAATGCCCGCATGGCCATCGAACAGGCGCGGCTGCTGACGCTGAAAGCAGCATGGATGATGGATACTGTTGGCGTTAAAGGCGCGATGAGCGAAATTTCGCAGATCAAGGTGGTGGCACCGAACATGGCGACGCAGGTGATCGACGCGGCGATGCAGATGCACGGCGGCGCCGGCCTGTCGGAAGACTTCCCGCTGACCGCGCTGTA
>CALMFQ010000293.1 GCA_937863215.1 uncultured Pseudomonadota bacterium | reverse complement strand
AAACGCCTAATTTAGAATAAATATTCAGCTCAGCCCGGCACCACTCGCGCCAGCGGAAATCAATCGGCAAATATCGATTCGCACATATAAAACGCCACAACAACTGACCGTCGGCCATCAACACATGCAGCAGGCATACCAGCCGGTAAACAAAAAAGGCCCGCCACCTGGCGAGCCTTTTTCCATTTACTTCGTATTACAACAATCCGGCCTAGTGCAGCCGTGCCACCTGACTCATGCGGTTGCGTGCCAGAAAGTCGCCATACAGCTGCGCCGCATCGGCGCTCTTTTCCAGCATCGGCGCATGGCCGACATTCGGCCATATCGCCAGTTGCGCATGCGGCAGGCCCTGCTTGAATATCTGTGCTGCACTCACGTCCAGCACCTTGTCCCGATCGCCCCACAGAATCAGCACCGGCATGTGGATATCGGGCAGCAGCGGCTCCAGCGGCCGGCGTTTACCCCAGAACTGCTGATACATGCGCAGGTATTCGGGGCGCCGGGCAACCATGCCATCGGCAAGGCTGTCGATGATGAAATCCGGCGCGTACGGCGGCTCGACAAACACATCCTGCAGCAGCTGGCGATATTGCTCACGGGTTTGCGGCAACAATTGCGCCTGCCCCTGCTCCAGATAGGCCCTGGTATACGGGCTCGGGTGCGGCTGCGTCACCCCGGACGGCGCAAACAGCGCCAGCGTTGCCACTTGATCCGGATGCGTGGCGCTGTACAACGTGGCCAGATTGCCGCCCATCGAATTACCCAGCAGATGCAGGCGCGTCAGCCCCAGCTGGTCCAGAAACGCCTCCAGTCGCGGCACCTGGCTCGGCACATCGTAATCGGCATCGGGCAGGTAGCTGCTCTTGCCGAAGCCGGGCAGATCGGGAATCACATAGTGATAACCGGCCGGCATTTCGCGCACCATGCGCATCCACACCTCCTTGCTGGCGGCAAAGCCGTGCAGCAGCAGCACCGTCTCACCGCTGCCGCCTTCGGCGTACACCCAGCGATGGTCGCCGACCTGCACCGATTTCTCGCTCAACCCGGCCATGTTGCGCTCCAGAGCGTAAAACGACTGCAGCGTATTCTGGCTGGCGCAACCGGCCATCCCCCCCACTCCGGCCAGCAGCGCCATGCCCAGCATGGACGCACGCAACAGCCGCAAACCCGGCAAACGCATATTGTTTCTCCTCGCAATTATTGTTGGCATGCAGCCAGCGACTATGCATCGGCTGGCTGCCGGCGACAAGGCTCGCAGCCAAGAAAAAACCCGCCAGTGGCGGGTTGGTGCAAGCGGCAGAGCGGCGCAATCAGAAGCCGAAGGTAACGCCGATGTTGATCACCGGGAAATACTTGAAGCTCTTCACGTCGTCCTGCAGCTTCTGCCGCTCGGCTGCGACGTTGTCCTTGAACTCCTGGCTGCCGCACAGCGCGGTACCGCTGGCAGTAGCCGCACATTGCGCATCCAGCGACGACTTGCCGCCGCCCATGAACATCACGCCCAGATCGCCGTAGAAGTTGACCCCGGTACCGGAAACATTGCCCCAGCCGATGCCCAGATACGGCGCGGTGCTGCGCTGGCCTTTGATCTGGCCGGTCACGCTGCTGACGTCGGCCGAGGCATATTGATGACCGTTGATGGTGTAGAAATTGTTCGCCGGCGTGCCAACCACATCGACCTTGTTACCGGTGGACACGACCCCGGCGCTGACGCGGAACGGCACCACCGGCGGGCTGACATCAAGCAGCAGGCTGACGTTTTTCAGCTGCAGCTTGCCGTCGTATTTGAAATCGCTGTCGTTGTAATTGCGCGAATAATTGAATGCGCTGTAACCCAGCCGCGCCGACACCAGCGGCGCCACGCCGAACGCCACATCGGCACCGACACCGGTAGTACCGGCACGTACCCCGACGCCCGCAGCGCCGGCCTGACTTGCTCCCAGTACCAATGCGCACCAAACCGCAAATTTCTTCATCTCGAACCCTCGGTAAACGATAGACGGATATTAGCAGGACAGCAGCCCCGCTGCAGGACTTGGCGCCGGCTCACAGGCAAACAAAAAGCCGATGCGCTTGCATCGGCTTTTGCGTTGCCCCCCTGCCGTGTCGATTCAGCCCATGCAGCGCCGCCGCATCGCCGCCAGCCCCAGCAACATCGAACCCAGTAACCAGACTGTGCCAGGAGCCGGAACCACGTTGATCGGCTGGCTGGTGATCACAAAGCCGAACTGGAAGCTGTTGTCCTGGCCTTCGACGGTGGTAAAACCGACGCAATTGGCCGGAGCGCCGGCGGCAGTACAGATCGAGCTGCCCAGCAGCGGCAGCGAACCGCCTGCAACGCCCGGCCCTGCAGTCGGGTAGATACTGATGAAGTAGTGATCGCCGCCGAACAGGAAGTCCTGATTGAAATTGTCACCGGCCATCGCGAACACATCGTTACATGCCACCGGGCTGGTGCTGACCAGACACGGGGCAGCATTCGGCGTTTCGAGAAAGTTGACGGTGAAATCGATCGTTGCCGGCGGAAAAGCCGGGCCAAGAGGCACGAACGGCATCAATGTCAGCATCGAATCGACGTGCGTGGTGAGCAAAGTGGCGTAGGCACTGGAAATCGGATTGTTATGATGAGTAATCCAATGCCCTGTTCCCGGATTGGCCAGATCGTTGGTATTCACCATGCCGGAAATCGGCGACACGTCCGGCGGATTGCCGTTGGCGGTCTGCGCAATGGTAATACCGCTGCGATTGGTATTGGCATCGCCGGTATTCACATAGACATTGCCGCCGGGCGTACCCCACGAAACCTCTCCCGCAGTTTGCGTCTGCGACCCGCCACCGGCGGAAAATGCATTCGAACCGCTGAATTTGGTCTGCAATGTATATTGCCAAGTCGTTACCGGCAGGGCCGCGGCAGAGGCGGAAATCAGAGCGGCCAACAGCGGGATGGATTTCAACAGACCGGTTCTGCAAATGCGATCCATGGCT